>CANHJA010000078.1 GCA_947460795.1 Bacteroidota bacterium
CATTATGCTTCTAAAGATGCGTTAGATATTAGAGGTTTGGGTGACGCATTGGTTAGGCGGTTTTTTGAACAAGGATATTTAAAAAATATTGTAGGAATCTATCATTTGCCATATGAACAATTAAAAACATTAGAAGGCTTTGGCGAAAAGTCGATGTTGAATTTAAGAGATGCAATTGAAAAATCAAAAACACAACCTTTACACCGTTTGATTTTTGGTTTGGGCATTCGTTATGTTGGAGAAACTACAGCAAAAGCTTTAGCAAGAACAGTTTCACACCTGACCGATTTATATCATAAAACAAAAGAAGATTTATTAACAATAGAAGATGTTGGAGAAAAAGTAGCAACTTCCATTGTGGAATTTTTCTCACACCATGATAACAGAGCCATTTTAGAAGCATTAGAAAAAGAAGGTGTATGCTTGGCCAACACCCAAAAAAATGAAGCCATGAGCGGCAGTTTAATTGGTAAAACATTTTTATTTACTGGCACTCTCTCCATGAAAAGAAGCGAAGCTGAAGCCATTGCTGAAAAAAATGGGGGAACAATTATTGGTAGCGTAAGTACCAAATTAAATTACTTGGTTGTGGGGGAAGATGCTGGTAGCAAATTAGAAAAAGCAAAGAAGTTAGGTTCCGTAACTATTTTGAGTGAAGAAGAATTTTTGAAATTGGTGGAGTAACTTGGACATCATCATATCAAATTTACTGTTTGACGATAAACATATTCTTAAAAAAAATCAATATAAATCTGTCACAATTCTCTTTACAGCAAACAATTTAAATTAAACTCTTAAACTATTTAAACTAAAATGACTTCAGAACACTACATGAAATTGGCTTTGCAAGAAGCTAGAAAAGCTTTTGAAAAAGATGAGGTACCAGTGGGCGCAGTATTGGTAATGAATAATCAGATTTTAGCAAAGGCACATAATCAAGTAGAATTATTAAATGATGCCACAGCACATGCTGAAATTTTAGCATTGACATCTGCATTTGATTCAGTAGGAAGTAAATATTTGCCAGAAGCGACTTTATATGTTACTCTTGAACCTTGTTTGATGTGTGCAGGTGCACTCAATTGGAGTAAAATTGGCAAGGTTGTTTATGGTGCATCCGACGATAAAAATGGCTCTCATACTTACTGCCATAAATCGCCTTTTCATCCAAAAACAGCAATTGAGAAAGGTATTTTACAAGAGGAATGCGCTCAATTAATGAAAGATTTTTTTAAATCAAAAAGAGGCTAGCATTTTTTTATTTTCTTTGTTTTTACAGAATAAAAACGTTTACATTTTTTTATAATTTTCGTAATTGTTCATTCATAATTGAGCTATATCTTTGCAACCATGAATGCAACATTGAAAACGATACTTTTAACTGTTCTAACTTTATCTTTATTTGCCATTGCATTGGTTGAATTAAGTGGGGTTAGTCAAACGGCTTTATTTAATAAATTGGGTGCCAATGCAGAGGAAAAACAGGAAGTGAAACTAACACCTGATGACAAAGCAAAGCGTGATGAAGAAGTGAAAGCCATGCCCAAAACAACCATGGAAGTTCCGAATACGAAATTCGATTTTGGGAAAATGAAAGAAGGAGAAAAAGTACGTCATAATTGGACTGTTAAAAATACTGGCAACAATCCTTTGATGATTTCAAATGTTCAAACATCCTGTGGATGTACCGCTCCATCCTTCCCTAAAGAGCCTATTTTACCTGGTGCAGAAGCTATTATTACGTTAGAGTTTAACAGTGCAGGAAAAGAAGGATTGGTGAACAAAAATGCTTTAATAGTAGCAAATACAGATGACTCACCTTTTTCAATTGGCTTTACAGCGGAAGTAGAAAAAAAATAAAAATATTCATTGGCATTACCTATCCTTCATAAATCGCAAAATAAAGTATCCAAAAAGAAAGACATGGGTTTCGTAGATCACCTCGAAGCTTTGCGTTGGCATTTGGTTCGATCTGTTATTGCTATTTTAGTTTTTGCAATAGCCATTTTCATTAAAATAGATTGGATATTTGATCATATCATTTATGGTCCTATGCGCTCCGATTTCATTACTTATTCTGGTCTTTGTAACCTAGGACACAAGCTGCATATGGGTGATGCTTTGTGTATGCCTGCTCCTAATGTACAAATGCAAGTAACCCAGTTTGGATCTCAATTCATGAGCAGCATCAGCATTGCATTTATTGGGGGATTTATTATTGCTTTTCCATATATTTTTTGGGAGTTTTGGAATTTCATTAAGCCTGCACTAACTCCAAGAGAAATTAAGAATACAAGAGGCTCTATTTTTTGGGTAACTTTTTTCTTTTTAATAGGTGTTTCTTTTGGTTATTTTTTATTAGCACCATTTACATTTAGTTTTTTGTCTAATTTTAAAATTGGTAGCTTGCAAGCACTTGAAACCAAACCCACGCTCGACGACTATATTGAAAACATGATAAACATTATCATCGGAACGGGTATTTCCTTTGAGCTTCCCATCGTTTCCTATGTGCTTACCAAAATAGGATTGGTAACGCCCGCATTTTTACAAGCGTATCGAAAATATGCCTACGTAATCATTTTATTAGTTGCTGCAGTAATCACCCCATCACCCGATTGGATGAGCCAAACTTTAGTGGCAGTTCCCTTGTTTATTTTGTTTGAACTAAGCATCATGATTAGCAAAAGAGTAGAAAATGAAAACCTTCGAAAGGAAGCTGAATTCTTCTCTAAATAATTGCTTTGTAAGCCAAACATAATCAGACTCTATGTTATCTCTATAAAATTATTTCGCAACATGATTTCAATTAAAATGAAATATAAAGTTGAACAGAATAAACTACACAATGTTATAAAAAAAAGCAGGTTTTCGAACCTGCTTTTTTTATAAATTATTTATCAATAAAGAATTGTTTGAAAAGTTAAATCAACATCACTTGAGCCTATATTGCAACTTCCATTTTTGGTGTTGTCGGGTTGATGACGAAGAACAATTTGTGTAGTTCCATTGCTTGCGGCACCCGTAATCCATTTCGAACGTAAACCTATTTCTAAATTATTGATATCTTTATCTGTTCGCACAATTGTAGTGTTTATATTAGTTGGAGTAAAACAAAACAAATGCTCATTGCCTTCTTCTAACACTTCATTGCTGATCGTATCTGCTGGAGTTTTTGATTCATCTAACAACAAAATCGTGGCATTGTAAGTTGTATTTGATTGAAGCTTAATTGTATCAAAAACGGAGGGGTTGTTTCCACCATCTCCATCAATGTCTTTGTAGATTGCTACAACATTAGGTTTTGTGCCTGCAGAATCAGTAAAAATTATTTTAAATGTTGTTACTAATTCTTCTTCGTTAGGATCTGGAGGAGTTGTTTTTTTACAAGATGATTGTGAAAATAATAATCCGAAAATTGATAATGTAAGAATGCTTGTTGTTAAAATTGTACTTTTCATTTTTTTAAATTGTGTTTTAAATTGTGTTTTAATATTTATTTTTATTGAATAGGGATAGATATTCGTGTAAAAATGTTTCGGCCTATTTCGTTGGCAAAATATCTATTTCGATTCATGTAATCTCGATAAGAAGTATTGAAAACATTTTGAATTCCGAAATTGACAAAAACATTTTTGTATTCTAAAATAAAATCGCTGTTTGCTAAATAATACCCTTTTGGTGGGTTAACATAATCAGCATGAAGAGGTACTCTTTTTTGTTGAAATGTATAGCTGTTATTCAACGACCATTTTATGTTGATTAGTTTCTTTTTTAGTAAATTAAATTCTAGAGTGTGCTCAATTTTTGCAGGAGGTATACCAACTAAGTATTTGTTATTACTTATATCTTTTGCTAATGTAATATTTGCTTTAAAGTGGTTTTGAATTTTTTTTAAAAAAACAAATGTAGCTGCATACTCTAAGCCACTAAAATTGGCATTTACTTGTGAATAGAAAAATGTTGGAAATGCGCCTCTTATGGTAAGTGTGGCAGGCAATTTAGGTTGCAAATTAATATAATTTAAAATGTAGTTGTTATAGATAGTGAACTCCATATCAACTTTATTTTTATAATTAAAATCTACAGTAATTGAGCTGTTGTAATTTCTTTCCGGCACTAAATTTTCATCACCAATTTCAAACGAAGCAGCACTGTGATGAACACCATTACTATACAATTCATTCACAAAGGGAGAACGCCATGCAGTTCCAACATTTGCATGCAATGTAAAATAAGGGAATTGGTATCGAGAGGAAAAAGTACTTGCTAATCCGCTGTAAAAATGAGTTGAATTGGTAAGTATATTTTGTTTCCATTTTAGCACAGAAAAGTAATTAATATCATAACGCAATCCTCCCTCAAAAGAAAAGCGATTTTTGTGCCATTTTTCTACCCAATATAATCCAGTATTAACTCTGTCATAATTTGGAATAAAATAATTTCCATAATAATTATTTTTTTGAAATGACGATGATATTCCTAAATTTCCATTAAATCGGTCAATGGTTTTGTGTTCAAAATTGACATCAAGAGCGTTTGAATATAAATCAAAATTTAATGCTGGTTCATAGGAGCCATCATCATTTTTTGTTTGAAGTGTTTTGTCATATTCTTTTCGAATGTTTTTTTGAAAACCATATAAAACCGACAAATTGCCTGTATTTTTTATGAAATAATTAAACTTCAATTTAGTTAAATAATGCACTACATGTTGGTAAGGGAAGCCAATATTGTAACTAAATTTTGCACTGTCTATTGGCTTTTTAGCATCAAATGCTGCGTATAAATCAGTTAAATTACCAATATGAGAACCAGCAAAAATTCCAATTTTGGTGTTAAAATAACTTTGATAAACTTCTATATTCCAATTATTTTTTTTGTAACCCAAAGCCACGGAATAATTTATTTCATTCATACCTGTATTTTTTAAAAAATAAGTGGGCGTTTTTGTGTTGCCACTTTTTTTGTAGCTTCCTTGTATTCTGTAATTTAGGTTTTTATTTTTCAGAACACTTCCTTCAAGCATGCTAGAAATATTCAATCCCCTACCGTTGGTAAATCCTGCAACATTTATTTCAGCACTTGTTTTTTTAATAGTTAATAAAGATGCTGGATTGACCAATATAATACCACCAATAATATCACTTCCATATCTTATACTTTGAGCTCCTTTAACAACTTCTATTTCTTTTGCCATATTAGGATCAATTTCTGGCGCATGTTCATTTCCCCATTGTTGCCCTTCTTGCCTTATTTCATTATTCATAATAACCACTCTATTGCTGTGCAACCCTCTTATTACAGGCTTATTTATATTGTTTCCCGTACTTAAATTATACACTCCATTTATTTTTTCCAGAGATTTACCTAAAGATTGTCCGATGCTCATTTTTAAATCATCACCTTGTACTTTATTGCTAACTGTAACATCTTCCCAATGAATTCTTGCTCCCTTTATCATCACTTGGTGCAGAGTATCTGTGTGACAGTTTAGGTAAATTGTCTTAAAAGGATTTTTATTGGATACGATAATTTGTTCTCGTTTTATCTCATGATTTAAATGTTTTGATATTAAAAAATAAGTCCCCTCACAAAGTCCATTTAATACGAATTCGCCGTTTATATTTGTTTTTGAACCGATTGCTTTTCCTTCAATAAAAACAGAAACACTTTCAATAGGCAAACCCGATTGAGATTCTAACACCAAGCCTTTTAAAACTTGGTTACAGTTGGTTTGTGCATTTGCATGCATGCAAGAATACATGAGCAAAACACAAATAATAAATTGTTTCAAAATATTTTTTGTTTAAATTAATTACGGTATAAATTGTTTAACAATTTGTAAAATAACGAACATGAAATTTGATAGATTTCAAATTACAATAATTAGTATTTAATAAAATTGCCTGTAAAATTTAAACAAAAAATGGAGGACCTCTTAAAGAAAAAGAAAGATTGAAATTTTCATCTTTTACAAAACTATAAAACCCAAATTGAGCATTGAGTAAAAAATAGCGATCCTGAATAAAATCTATAAATGGTATTTCAAAAGAAGGTGCCGAAAAGTGTTGATCTACTTTTAATAAGCTGCAATGATGATGTTCTTTCTCAAAATGTTTTTCACTAGGATGAATCACCAAATGTTCGGTATCCGCATGATGAGTAAAAAGATGCAATACTTCTTTGGGTGTAATGTAAAAACAAAACACGATCAAAATTAAGGCTGCAAAAAATCTTTTTATTGCGGTAGACATCTTGACAAAAGTAATATAAAATTACTACTCAGAAATTCTATAATATTTTTCCTTGACAATTCCATGACAAAATCAAATTTTATGCTAAAAAAACTTGATTTTTAACAGACTAAAAATGCTGTAGAAAAAGGTTTAAAAAAAAATCCACAAATGTGTATAAACTTTAAAAATCGTAACTTACATTTGCACACATTCGATTTAACACAAAATTTTATTTAACTGATGTTAAGTTATTTACAACACATGGTAAAAGATTTAAAAGGATACGCACTGATAGTAGTTTTTGTACTACTTAATTCATTTCAAACATTTGCTGCACCAGACGGAAAGGCCTTGTTTCAGGCTAATTGTGCCTCATGTCATAACCCAATTAAAGACGCAACAGGTCCAGCTTTGAAAGGAGTAACGGGTCGTGTGCCTAACAAAGAATGGATTTATAAATGGATTAAAAATTCAGCATCAGTTATTGCTTCTGGCGATAAATATGCGAATGATTTATACAATAAATGGAACAAAACAGCAATGACTGCTTTTCCTGGTTTATCAAACGAGGAAATAGATGCGATTGTGAAATATGTAGATGATTATCAAGCGCCAGTTACAGCAGCAGCACAAACTCCTGCAGCTGGAGAATCTAAAGACAGCGGAGACAATACATTATTATATGCAATATTATCAATTGTGTTGTTAATTGCAATTTTTGTATTAACGCAAGTAAATAAAGTTTTAAGCCGTTCATCGAATGCAAAAACAGGGTTACCATCTCCAAAAGATGTACCTTTTTTAAGAAATAAAGTTGTGTTGGCTATTATAGCAATAATTGCTGTAGTGGGTATTGGTGTTTGGATGACCAACGGATCAGATTTAGGTCGTCAAAAAAATTACATGCCTGAGCAACCTATTTTCTATTCGCACAAAGTACATGCTGGAATCAATCAAATTAATTGTTTGTATTGCCACAGTGGTGCAGAAAAAAGTCGTCATGCAATGATTCCTTCTACAAATGTTTGTATGAATTGTCACAAACAAATTAATGAGTACACAGGTGCTGAAACTCATCCATTAGTGAATTTAGAAGGTAAAAAAGTAGATGGAACAGCTGAAATCAAAAAATTATATGATTACGCAGGTTGGGATCCAGTAAAAAAAGATTACAAACGCAACGCAGCTGGAGAAATTCAAGCAAAACCAGTTGAGTGGGTAAAAATTCATAATTTACCAGACCACGTTTACTTCAATCACTCATTGCACGTAGTATCAGGTAAAGTTGCTTGTCAACGTTGCCATGGAGGTATTCAAGAAATGGATGAAGTTTACCAATTTGCTGATTTGAGTATGGGTTGGTGTATCAATTGCCACAGAGAAACAAAGGTTCAATTTGCTGACAATAATTACTATTCTATCTTCCAAAAATATCATAATGAGATTAAAGAAGGAAAACGTGAAGATGTAAAAGTGAGTGATATTGGAGGTTTGGAGTGTCAAAAATGTCATTATTAATTTGACGATTTGATAATTGGTGATTTATTTGATAAAAAATAAAATTTGAAATAATTGTGTCGAGAGTTGTAAGACAAAAAATAAATGGACAACAACAATCGTCATCTGACATCTAATAAAATATGAGTAAGAAACAATATTGGAAAGGACTGGAGGAATTAAATCCGACAACAGAATTCAAACAAAAAGTAAGCAACGAATTTGCTGAGGAATTACCAATGGGTGATTTTGAAAGCATGGCTACCGCGCCTGCTTCTCGTCGTGATTTCTTAAAATATTTAGGCTTTAGTACGGCTGCAGCTACTTTAGTGGCTAGTTGTGAAATGCCTATTCGTAAAGCAATTCCTTATGCTATCAAACCTGAAAACGTAACTCCTGGTGTACCTTTAATGTATGCTTCTACGTTTATGGATGCTGGTGAAGCAGTTCCTGTTTTAGTTAGAACACGTGAAGGCCGTCCCATTAAAATTGAAGGAAATCCAGATAGTCCGATTACAAAAGGAGGAACTACAGCTCGTATTCAAGGCTCAGTTTTGAATTTATATGATGCAACTCGTTTAAAATTCCCTCAAATTGATAAAAAAGAAGCAACTTGGGAAGCTGTTGATCAAATGGTTACTGCAGCATTAGCAGGTTTAGGTGGTTCATCTATTTATTTAGTTTCTTCTACAATCAATAGCGAAACTACGTTAAATGCAATCAGTCAGTTTAAAGCAAAATATCCAACTGCAAAACACGTAATGTATGATGCAGTTTCTTACAGTGGTATGTTAGACGCTAATTTATCATCATTTGGTAAAAGAGCGATTCCTACTTATCGTTTTGACAATGCAAAAACAATTGTAAGTATAGGTGCAGACTTTTTAGGTACTTGGTTATCTCCTGAAGTAAATGCAAAACAATATGCTTACGGTAGAAAAATTAGCGCGAAAAACCTAAACATGAGCAAACATTACCAATTAGAAGGTATGATGAGTTTAACAGGAAGCAGTGCTGATGAACGTTATACTTGCAAACCATCTCAATATGGTGCCATTGCAGTAGGAATTTTAAATGCTTTAAATGGTGCTTCAGCAAATTTAACACCTACATTAAACGAGGCAATCAAAAAAATTGCAGTTGATTTAAACGCAAACAAAGGCAATGCTTTAGTTGTTTGTGGTAGCAACGATGCAAGTGTACAAACAATCGTAAATGCAATCAATAATGCAATTGGAGCCATTGGTACAACGGTTTCATTTGCAACAACAAATAATACTAAAAAAGGAAATGATACAGAAATGAATGCTTTCGTTGACGCTTTAAAAGGCGGTCAAGTTGGAGGTGTTCTATTCTTCGATTGTAATCCTGTATATGAATTAGCAAATGGAAAAATGATTGGAGAGAAATTATCTTCAGTTAAATTATCTGTTTCATTTAATGATAGAATGGA
>CANHJA010000079.1 GCA_947460795.1 Bacteroidota bacterium
CTGTGCATACAGAAGAAGATATTGTTGAAACAATTGAAGCATTTAAAGCAGTGAAACATAAATTGGATAACAAATTATATCCAAATGAAATTCCAAATATGAGCTAATTATTTCTGTTGAAAATATACGTTTCATCTATATTATTTTATTTACTATTGGTACAGATTTTTTCTTTGCCAATAGTAAATTTTTTTTGGAGTCAAAATCAAACGTTTATTAGTCAAAACCTTTGTGAAAATATTGACAAGCCATTGATGAATTGTAAAGGAAAATGTCAGTTAAATATACAATACAAAAAAATAGTTGCTGAAAATGCTGCGGATAAAAATCAACTACCCACTTTAAAAATTGCTGGAATAGAACAGTTTGTGTTTATTGAACTTAAGCACCATTTTTCGCAACCTACAACTGTTGCATTAAAAGAAAAACGAGTTGGGGTTTATACCAATCTCTATCAATTTTATTTTCAAAATACAGAAATTAAACCTCCCAAAAAAATCGTTTGTTAATTGAATTAACTCCTACAAAATAGGCGTTTTATACTTTACTAATATGTATTAATCCATATTGGTATTCTTCAACTAATAAATTATTTTTTATGAAACACATTTTTGCTATTCTATTCGGAATAGTATCCTTGAATGCGTCTGCATGTGATATTTGTGGATGCTCATCAGGAACAAATACCTTGGGTTTATTGCCAAGTATGAACAAGCATTTTATTGGCTTGCGATTTCAACAAAACAACTACTCCTCTACTCCACATGAAACTGGCAGTTCCATTTACTCTGCTAGCAACGAATATTTTAAAACATTGGATATTTGGGGTCGATACAGCTTTGGCAAACGGTTTCAATTGATGGGTTTTGTTCCGTATAAATTGAATAAAAGAGTAAACAGTTCATCTGCCATTGAATTGAAAGGTGTTGGCGATGCAAGTATTTTATTGAATTATCAATTAATAAAATTAGACAACAATAAAAAATGGAAGCAAAGTTTACTAGTTGGAATTGGAGCTAAACTTCCTACAGGAAAATTTGATGCCATTCAGAATCATAGTTTCATCAATGAAAATATTCAATTAGGAACTGGATCTGTTGATGTACCGTTCGGTATAAATTATTCGATTAGAAAAGAAAAATTGGGTGTAAATGTTGAAGCGAATTACAAAGCCAATTCGACCAATAAACAGCATTTTAAATTTGGCGATAAATTCAATTCGGCATTTCGATTATTTTATCAAACAAAATTTAAAGAATTTGCTTTAATTCCTCAAATAGCGATGAATTATGAACACAACAATTCAAATCGAAGGGAAAAAATTGCAGAAGAATTTACCAATGGATTTGGTGTTCAAAACCAATATGGCATTGATATTTACTACAAAAAATTTGGACTCAATATTCAATATTCATTACCATTAATAAACAAATATGGCGAAGGGCATATTGAAAACAAAGGGCGCTTTTCTACGCACCTTATATATTTATTTTAAAACAAATTAAAAACACAAATACATGAAATCATTCTTTAAATTTATATTCATTATTATCATTTCAACATCAATTATCAATCTCACTTCTTGTAAGAAAAAGACTTCTGAAATAGATACTGAAAAACCATTTTTATCTATTGTTGAGCCTATGGCAAACGATACAACGAGTATAGCTATGGAACCTGAAATTCACGTTGAATTTACTGCAACAGACAACAATAAATTAAAATCATTATCAGTCACTTTAAAAGACAACTTGAATAATATCCTTTTTTCAAGCAGTCCAACAGTTGATGGATTAAAGTCCTATAGTTTTCACCAACATTATCTACCAACAATGACAATCACTGGAACAACATTATTTAAAGTCAATATCATAGCAACTGACCAAAATAATAATACAAATACTCAAGAGATTTTATTTTATCTTGAGCCATAAGCAAATAAAATTGAGTGTGACAATTGTCACACTTTTTTTTATCTTTTATCAAATTTAAAACGCAAAGAATATTTGACATTTGCAAAAGAATAATAAACATTCATGCAACAAATAGGAATTCAATCGGTCGCAATAAAAACTACAGTAGAAAATCTTTCTACCGTTAAGCGATTTTACATTGAGTTTTTAGGTGGAAAAGAAATAGTAGAAATGCCAGGAAGCTATGTGATTGAGTTGCCAGATTCGAGTATCATAGAATTATATACCGAGATTTCAGAAACGCCAGATTATTTATTTAGCCAAAATCAAGTAGTTTTAGGCTATAGAACCGATCATTTGCAAGCGATGTTTGAGAAAATACAAACAGCAGGATATCCAATTTTATCTTCTATTCAACATGCAGGAAATTGTTATTCATACTTTCATTTTATTGATCCTAATAATCAAATTAGCATGATGAATGAAGTACACAAACACACTATTATTAATTAAACAAAAACATAAAAAAAACATGAAAAAAGGATTATTCATAGCTTTAGCAGCTATCACAACAGGGTTAATGTCATTTACTGCAGTTCAAATGAACAAATGGAATTATGACAATGCGCACGCACGTTTAGGATTTTCAGTATCACACATGACAGTATCTGATTGTGATGGATATTTTAAAGATGTAACTGCAACCATTACTTCTTCAAAAGCTGATTTAACAGATGCTGTAGCAGAAATGACAGCAAAAGTTGCTTCTGTAAATACAGACAATGCAGGTAGAGATGGTCATTTACAAGGTGCAGATTTTTTTGACGCTGCAAAATACCCAACAATTACATTTAAAAGTACCTCATTTACTAAAACTAAAATAGCAAATGGATATGTTGTAAAAGGAAACTTAACAATGCACGGTGTAACAAAACCAGTAACTTTTACTACAATTATTAAACAAGGTGTAAATCCAATGAGCAAAAAAAATATTGCTGGATTTAAAATCATTGGAAAAATTAATCGTAAAGATTTTGGAGTTGGAGTAGACACACCAAATGCAATTGTTGGTGATGTAGTTTCAATTGTTGCAAATGCAGAATTTATTCAAGAATAATTGTTCGATATATTATTAAAAAATGCTCCTCCAAAGGGAGCATTTTTATTTTTACTATTTTTTCATCTTTAATTTTATCAGTTTACTATATTATTTAATTCGATTTCCTCATAATGTAAATTTTTATCTTTAATTTTAAGGTACATTATTCATTGAGCTCCAATTATGAAAAAAATAACCCTCATTTTACTTTTCATTTGCAATGTAGCAGTTCTTTTTGCACAAAAAAAAACAAGCTATAAAATATTAACGAATACATCAAATGAAACGATTATTGATGTTCAAATTGGAGATATCAATCAAAAAAATATCGCAACTCCTTATGGCGATGCAGTAAAAATTGCCCTTGATAAAGGAACTGCTATTTTAGAAAAAGGCGCTCCAGATTTACCGAAGTTGGCATTTTCAATCATTGTACCCAACAATAAAAAAAGTACCATTGCCGTTTTAGAAAATGAATTTGTTGAGTTTAAAAATATATTCGTAGCACCCAGCAAAGGTAAAATTTATCGAAATGAGCAACCCGATTTAATCCCATTTACAATGAGTGCTCATTATTCAAAAAATGAATTTTATCCCGGTAAAGTAGCCAATCTTAATCAACCTTTTATTTTAAGAGATTACAAAGGTCAAAGTATACACATCAACCCAGTGCAATACAATCCAATTACGAAAACATTGAGGGTGTATGCACATTTAAAAATAAAAATAACGTATGATGAAATTTCAAGTGAAAATAACATCCCGAAGGAAGAACACATTAGCCATGTAGTTGAAGAATTCGATCATATTTATGCCAATCAATTTTTAAATTATAAAACAACCTCTGCGTTGTATTCTCCCTTAAGCCAACAAGGCTCCATGTTGATTATTTGTCCGGCTAATTATTTACCAGAAATTGCCCCATACAACAAATGGAAACAAATGAAAGGCATTAAAACATATTTAGTCAACACCGATACGCTTATTGGTGGTGTTAATGAAAATTCTATTTATAATTTAGTACAAGAATATTATCAAACGCATCAAATTGCATATGTTACTATTGTAGGCGATCATGCCAATATTCCTGCCATGTTGGGATTAAATAAAATACCCAATTTAATGGGGCCATCAGACAATGCCTATGGATATATGTCTACTGGTGATCATTATCCTGAAATCATGGTAGGTCGAATATCAGGCGAAACAAAAGAGGAAATTGCAACTCAAGTGAATAGAACATTGATGTATGAAAAAACGCCTAATACAACGTCCAATTGGGTACAAAATCAAGTGGGTATGTCGAGTGACCAAGGGCCTGGAGATGATAATCAATATGACTATGAACACATTTGTGATATTTTAGACAGTAATAAAAATAACTACCATTATGTAAATAATAAAGGGTACTTTGATGGAGATCAAACTGGCTGTAACGATGCATTGGGAAGCCCTGCTCCAAGTGATTTAATCAATGAATTCAATACAGGATTTGGATTATTAAATTATTGTGGACATGGCAGCACGGCTTCATTTACAACCAGTGGGTTTGGTATTTCGGATATACCCTCGTTGCAAAATAACACGGGCAAATGGCCATTCATTTTTTCTACAGCCTGTGTGAATGGTAATTTCATGTTTCAAACATGCTTAGCGGAATCCTTATTGAGAGCAAAAGACACAACAGCAGGAAATCCTCAAGGAGCCATTGCCGCATTAATGAGCACGATTAATCAAAGTTGGGATCCTCCTATGCAAGGGCAAGATGAAATGAATGCCATCTTGAGAGGTGCAAGGATAAACAATAAAAAATCAACTTTTGGTGCATTGGTTGCCAATGGAAACATGAGCGTAATGGAAAATTACAACAGTTCATCAAACCCACAAGATGGTGATGAAATTGCAGATACTTGGACTATTTTTGGAGATCCAAGTGTTGAGGTGAGAACCAAACACGAAGGCGTTTTAACATGTTCACACAGTGGCTGGATACAACAAAATTCAACCGATTTATATCTTAGCTGCAATGTAGATGGCGCAACCATTGGGTTATATTACAAAGGTGCCTATTGGGGTTCAAAAACAGTTTTTGGTGGAGTTGCACATCTTACATTTGATGCATTAACCGATTTAGATTCTCTGTTGATTACCGCAACCAAACAAAACTATGTTCCTTATTTGGGAAATTCAATGGTGGTAAATTATCCAGCCTCTGTTCAATCAGTAGAAAACCCCTTGAATATATTCATTTATCCAAACCCATTCAATGAGGAAATTGAAGTATCAACAAAAGATCAATCAATGATTCAATCGATAGAAATTATTGACATGAGTGGTAAAATTATTTTAACTAAAAAAGCAAATGCAGCTTCTTTTAAAATAAATACAGAGACTATCAGTAAAGGATTTTATATAGCTAAAATAACTACCAATAAAGGAGTGGTGAAACAAAAATTAGTGAAATAGCATGGCCATTTAATTTACCATTTTTCATTTGAAATTGAAAATTAATGCTTCCCTTTCATCTCATTCCAATCTAAAAAATAAATGAACCGAGCAGCGACTTCAAAGGCTTTTGGTTTTTTAATAATTTCATACACATTTTGTGCATACACATTGTCCATTTTAGAATTGATAATGTATGAATCGTTTAACCATTGCTTGTAACTCAATACAAATCGACTTCCTGGCTTAAACATCCAATTGAAAAATACATCCACATTTTGTAAATTATAATTCTCATTCATCCCATTTTGAAAAGGATATGGAGAATTTTTCCAATTTCCATTGTTGTCTACTAAATGAAAAGAACGATAGCTTATAAAATTAGTATAATGCCTAAATCGTGCAGTAAAATTCATGGTCGGGCTAACATTGTATTTGACAGATAACAACCCTGAATACTCTCTTACATTTCTTAAACCAGCAACCGGTTCATTTAAATTAGCATCATATAATGCATAACCAATATTCGAATTGTCTCTTGTCATATTTCCACTTACAGACAATTCAAATTTATTTTTGATTAAATACCGTAACCCATTTTCGACATAACAATAGTTATTGGTTTTGTTGCTAGAAAATCCATATCCAAAATAAAAATTCCAAAATAATTTCTTTCGACTATCCGAACTTCCATTTAATGATTGAAAGAAATACGGAAATTGCTTTAGTTTTTTATTGAAATTGCGAAGCTGATAATAATCGGTAGGTGTAATTGGTTTTGTTTCTATTTCATAGGTTATATCCCAAAAGTTTTTAAACAACCAAAAATAACTAGCATTCATTTGATAGGCCTTAAACTCAAATGGTTGTAGGTTTTC
Organism: Bacteroidota bacterium; assembly: GCA_947460795.1. GTDB lineage: Bacteria > Bacteroidota > Bacteroidia > Chitinophagales > Chitinophagaceae > OLB11. Next base: position 6,336 of record CANHJA010000079.1, read on the forward strand.
AAATACTCTATTTTCTAATGAAATTCGATACGATTGGAGGAAGTTTAATTTGGGTTTATTTTCATTGTAACTCAGTAAAAGATACTGACTTGCATGGTTGTAATCAAATAATATTCCCATGTCATTGTGGTCATATTTTGGAAACAATAAATTAAATCCACTGTTAAATTGAAACTTTCCAGCCACTTTATTAAACTCTCCATTCCAAGAAGAACCCACTTTATATTGATCCTCATTTTGTACACTCAATCTGCTCGTTATTGAAAATGAATAATCTTCTTTTTTTGAAAACTGCACCCATCTTAAACTGCTAACATTGGCATCTCTTGAAAAGCCATTTTTCAATACATTGGTATTTGTAAAATTAATAAACGATTGTCCTTTCAAGGGTTTATCAATCACAACAACATTGTAATTTGCAATGGGTTCTGTTTGTATTTTTAAATTTTCATTCCTTGTTTTATCATTTACTTTGGCATAAATAGGTGAGCCTACAGAATTAAAAATACCAATTCCAATATTGTTTTTTGTTCGACCAGAAAATTTGATGGCATTTATCAAAGAAGTATTATTCGGATTTTTTTCAATCGAATAAGATGACGTATCGCTGTATTTATTTTGTATGCTGTAATAACCACTAGGTCGAGAACCTACCCTTCTAGAATAAAAGATAGCGGCTTTGTTAAACAACTCAGTACCTTCTGTAAAAAAAGGTCTGTTCTCTGTCAACTGTTGTTCAAATGGTGAAAGGTTTCGAATTAAATTATCAGAAACTACTTGAGAAAAATCGGGTATCAATGTTAAATCCAACGTAAAGGATTCATTGATTCCATATTTAATATCCATGCCACCACTTCTCAAAAAGCCTTTGTTCACTGTATTATTTTCAGGCTTTTCATAATACCCACCCGAAATATAAGGATATAAAAACAATCGTGTGGGCGGTTTTAAATTATCTAAACCAGTCAATAATCCTGTTTGTTTCAAAAATCCCTGTTGATTCACATTGATTGGATTCCAATAACTATTTTCATTTATTTTTCTTACTAATCGTAAAAAATTTAAGCCCCATTTTTGTTGATCATTTTTTGAAAAACGAATCGCACTGAATGGTATTTCCATTTCTACTATCCAATAATCATCCGTTGATGAAACCCTTGAATTCCATACTGCATCCCAAGTAATATCACCACTGGATAAACCATTTGAAAGACGTTCATCTTGCTGAACTCCTGCAGCAGAAACACGAAAAGCAAACCCATTTTGATGGTCATCATACGTATCTAAAAAAACAGAAAATACATCTGCATTGCAACGATTTAATTCATCTCTAGCAGTCATTTGCTTCAATTGAATTGCTTTCGGTTGATACAGTTTGGCCGCAACAAAAATGGAATTTGTTGTATAAAATAATTTTACTTCTGATTGATAAACAGAGGGTTCATCGGGCTTAGGAATTGTTTGTGTAAAATTAGCTGTAATGGGGAGTGCTTTCCAAACATCCTCATCTAAAATTCCATCTATTTTAGGAGAGCTGATTTGAAAATTGGTTTTATACTCTCTTCTATCTTGAGCAAAAACAACCAAACTAAAAATGGAACAAATAAAAACAAAAAATACTTTCATTGATTTTTTAAAATATGAATTGTGCGGTTTATGAACCAATTAAATGCATAACGTGACCTAATGTTGCCTACTACTTTAAATTTTCATCAAAGTAGTCGCTGATTTTTTGCATTAAATGCACCCTGTCTTTTCCTCTTACATTGTGCTCATAACCAGGATAAACAAAATAATCTACTTGTACATTATCCGAAACAGCTTGTTTTAAAAATCTCAAACTGTGCTGCCAAACAACCGTGGCATCATCCGTCCCATGAATTAATAAAAGCTTTCCTTGCAAATTTTTAATTTTATTAAACAACAAACTTGTCGAATATCCTTCAGGATTTTCTTTAGGAGTATCCATATATCGCTCACCATACATAATTTCATACATACTCCAATCTAATACTGGACCACCCGCTACAGCCGCTTTAAAAATACCTGGGTTGCGCAACATAAATGAAGTAGTCATAAAGCCACCAAAACTCCATCCATGAATTCCTAATCGATTGGTATCAATATAAGGCAATGATTTTAAATAATTAATACCTACCAATTGATCTTGCATTTCTATAGTTCCCAATTGACGATGTATGATGCTTTCAAACTCGAAACCACGATTCGCACTGCCTCTTCCATCTAATACAAACACAAAATATCCTTTTTGAGCCATATAATCATACCACAAATTTCCACTATACGGATAGCTATCTTTATTTAATTGCACGTGCGGACCATTGTATAAATACACAATTGCAGGATATGTTTTTGACTCATCAAAATCGGTTGGATAAATTATTTTGCTGTATAATATAGTGCCATCATCTGCTTTCAATTCTTTCAATTCAACTGTTGCAGTATTGTAATCAACTAATGGATTCGGTGCTGATAATAGATTGATTGTATCACCCGTGTTTACATTTACAAGATTGATATTTCTTGGAATATATTGATTCGTATAATTATCAAGTAAGTAGTTTCCATTTGCGCTCAACGCTGCTGTATGCGTAGCATCTACACTTGATTTCTTATCGATTTTTCCGGTTTCAATATTTACAGAATAAATGTTTTTTTGCAACGGACTTTCTTTACTCGATGTAAAAACTATGTCCTTTGAATTTTTATTATAGCCTAAAATTTCATTTACAACCCACTCTCCTTTTGTCAATTGCTTCATCAATTTTCCTTCTGAGTTATACAAATACAAATGTGTATA
>CANHJA010000080.1 GCA_947460795.1 Bacteroidota bacterium
CAGCTCTCGAAAATTTACTCCCTGGATAGGTTCTTAATTCTCTTCTAATAACATGTTCATGTGTTTTGTCATTGCCCGCAATATTGACATTTCTGATTGTGTATTGCTCACCTTCTATCACTTTTACCTCAAAATTGATGGTATCTTCTGTAATTGATTTTTCTACAAGATCTGTATTGAAAGCCAAATACCCATCATCTAAATATAAAGAACTGATATCATCTGCCTCCTGAGTAGGAATTTTACCTAATCGTTTTTGCAATAATTCGTTGTTGTAAATATCTCCTTTTTTGATACCCGTATGCTTCGTCAATTGTTCATTCGTGTATTTTGTATTTCCCTTCCATTCTATCTCACCAAAATAATATCGCTTACCTTCTTTTACTTTTACATCTATGTTAAGATGCCCGTTTTGTGCAGCATAAAATGTATCTTTTTCAATGGCAGCATCTCTGTAACCTATTGAATTGTAATATTCTACAATAGCTTGTTTGTCATCCTCAAATTTTTTTGCATTGAATTTTGAGGCTGAAAATATTTTATATCTAAAATATGGATCAATTAATTGAAGCGTTTTGGTAAGTGAGAAAAAACCCTTGCCTCTAAAATATTCTTTTCTTCTGTTTTGATTGACACCCAATACGCTTTCATCATTTGCACTTTTTAATGATAAACGAGCCATTTCTTTGCTCCCTTTCATATTGCCTTTTAATTTTAAGGTAGTCGCATTTTCATTTCCAAAAATATTGATCTGATTAATTTTAACTTTCTGGCCTTTATTTATAGTAAACGTCAAAATAGCCATGTTAATTAAGCTGGTATCTTTTTTTTCACTAACGCCTACGCTAATATTTGAATAGCCTTTTTCAATAAAGTATTTTTTAATTTTTTCTACCGCATTTTGTTTAGTAGCTTCTGTAATTACTTTTGATTTTACCAGGCCTATTTTTTCTTTAATTTCTTTGACATCATTTTCTTTTGCTCCTTTAAAATTATATTTTGATAAACGAGGTCGTTCTGTGATATGAATGTCTAAAAATATTTTTTCTCCAACAATTTTACTTTCGTTGATTTCTATGTTGGCAAATAAATTTTGTTTCCACAAATTTTGAATCGCTTTGGCTATGCTAGCATCATTGGGCAATTTAATTTTGTCGCCAATGGTTAATCCAGAAATAGAAATCAACAACTCTTCATCTAAATACTCTGAGCCAGAAATAGTAATCCCACCAATAACATACTCATTAGCCGTATTAAGTAGTTTGGTTGATGATTTTTTCGCTTTCAATCCAATTTGAGCATCCGATTGAAATTGAGTAAAAAGAATTAAAGTTAGTATTAAACTAATTTTTATTTTAAAATCCATATTATATTAGTTAGTAGAGTTGTTCACTGATTTTGCCAAAACGGCGTTCACGATTTTGAAAATTTAATATGGCTTCATATAAGTTCTTTTTTCTAAAGTCTGGCCAATGTGTGTGTGTAAAATACAATTCAGAATAAGCCATTTGATATAATAAAAAATTACTAATTCTGTGTTCGCCACTCGTTCTAATCATCAATTCAGGATCAGGGAAATTTTTAGTTGTTAAAAAAGAAGCGAATACTTCTTCGTTAATATCATCTACCTGTAACTCGTTGTTTTTTATTTTTTCTGCAATTTGTTTCACTGCATTTGTAATTTCCCATTTTGAGCTGTAGCTTAATGCTAAAATTACATTTAACTTAGTATTGTCTTTGGTTAATTCTGTTGCTTCCAACAATTCTTCTTTGCAATTTTCTGGCAAACAATCCAAATCACCAATTACCCACAATCGAACGCCATTGTTATTTAACGATTCTGCTTCTTTTCGAATAGTTGCCACTAGCAATTCCATGAGCCCTTTCACTTCATTTTCTGGGCGGTTCCAATTTTCTGTAGAAAAAGCATACAATGTTAAGTATTTAATGCCAATTTCAGCACATCCTTCTACAACCTCTTTCACACTAATGACACCATGTTGATGGCCAAAAAGTCTGTCTTTATCTCTTTCTTTCGCCCACCTGCCATTGCCATCCATTATAATAGCGACGTGTGAAGGAATTTTATGTTTATCTATTAAATCGAGCATTATTAATTTTAAAAGCAAACAAAAGTACTAAAATCAACATTGAATGAAAGTTAAAATACAGATGTTTAAATCTTTTAACAGAGCTTTCACACAATATAATAATTAATAATACAACTTGTCAGTCTGTCAAAAGTAATTGTAAAGTTCTTTTCTTTCAAATTCTTTTTACTTTTTTAAATATCTCATTCATAATTTTCTAGTATATTTGTTTGTACTTTATACATTTATTTAATGAAAAACATAGCACTGGCATTTACTGGCTTCTTATTTGTTCTTATAATTTCATCTTGTAGCAAAACTCAAAGTGGAGATGCTCCATTAACACCGATACGTAAAAACGCCGTGTTAGTTACTACCGAAAACAACAGTTTGATAAGCTATGATGCAACTACTGGTACTAAACTTTGGGAAAAATCCTTAAAAGGAAAAGCTACCGGTTCTCCTACTATTTATAAAGGGAAAGTATATTCTGTGAGTGATAATGGAACATTTACTGTTATTGAATTGGCAACAGGTAAAACACAAATAGAAATCACTACATTGCCTGCTTCAAGCAATGCAACGTATATCTACAATGATAGAATTTATATTGCAGGCAATAATTTATATTGCTATGACTTAAATGGTAACTTCAAATGGGTTTTCAAGCGTGGATTCAACTTTAAAACCGCTCCAACTGTTAAAAATGACTATTTGTATGCGACTGGCTCTGATACTTGCTACAAAATTAAAATGATGTCCGATACCGCTTGGGCAGTTTGGGTATATCCTACACCTACAAATGCTGTTATACAAGGTTCTCCTACGGTAATTAATGGCATTGTTTATTTTGGTGCGGATGATAAAAAAATATACGCAGTCTACGATGCAAATGCATCATTAAAATGGAGTTATGCTACCAATGACGTCGTACTTTCGTCACCAATGGCATATGGCGGAATGTGCATAGCTGGCAGCAATGATTACCATGTTTACAGCGTTGACTCCACTACTGGCCAGCTTCGTTGGAAAATACCTACTAAAGAAAGAGTATTTTCATCGCCTTGCATTCACGAATTTTCAAACACCATATTTATAGGCAGTTACGATTTCAATCTTTACGCTATAGATCATGTTTCAGGAACGATTAAATGGAAATATCCTGCTGGAAGTATCATTAAATCTTCACCAGTAGTTTTTGGAGACTATGTTTACTTTACATCATTTGATAAGTATTTATACTGCGTAAATGTTTATACAGGCTTAACGGTATGGAAATCATTTATCAATGCCAATTCACAAAGTTCTCCAATTGTAGATGATTTAAACAATGGTGCTTATCCTGGCATAAGCGGACATAGTAAATATTAGTACGATTCGATCCTGCAATCAATTTTAGTATTTTATAGCAACCTATTACGTAACCTCAATTATAAAAAAATGAAATTATCACAAATCTTATTAGCAGAATTTCAATTTGAAGCTGCTAATACAAGAAAACTATTGGCCCTAGTTCCAATGGATAAATTAGACTACAAAGTACATGAAAAATCAATGCCTTTGGGCAGGTTGTCAATTCATTTAGCCGAGATCGCTGGCTGGTGGAAAGAATGTCTAGTGAAAGACGAATTGGATTTTTCTAAAGGCGACTTCACTCCAAAAACGTTTGAAACAAATGCCGAACTTCTTGCTTATTATGACGATTTAGTATCAAAAACGGAAATTATTTTAAATGAAGTGTCTGAAGAAGAATTTGCAAAACCATGGACCATGCGCAATGGCGAACAAATTTATTTTACGATGCACAAAGCAGCTGTTGTAAGAACTTGGTGCCTTAATCATTGTTATCATCATCGCGCGCAATTAGGCGTATACTTGCGTATGTTAAACATTCCTGTTCCTGGCATTTATGGGCCAAGTGCTGATGACCAAGGTATGTAAATGAAACTACAACTTATCCATCTTAAATTGGTCGTTTCAAATGAAGCGGCTTTTTTTATGTAACTTACAACCAGGCAACTACAATTAAAATGTAATTTGGTCATAGAAAATTATATTTTTACATTTTTAAAATAACAGAAATTGATAGAAAAAAAAATACAACATAAAGAGGAAACGAATGTTATTTTGGCTGGCTGGTTACCTCAAGGTCAGTCTGAAAGTGTAATTAAAGAGTATTTAGATGAATTGGCCTTTTTAGCTGAAACTGCCGGAGCAAAAGAAGTAAAACGTTTTTATCAACGGCTGCCTCATCCTGATAGCAAAACTTTTTTAGGAAGCGGTAAGCTTGAAGAAATAAAAAATTATATTCAATCGCATCAAATCGATATGGTAATTTTTGACGATGAATTAACCGGCTCTCAATTATTAAATATTGAAAAAGTATTGAACAGACCGGTAATCGATAGAAGTGATTTGATATTGGATATTTTCGCTTCGAGAGCTAAAACAGCGCAAGCAAAAGTGCAAGTAGAATTAGCCCAATACCAATATATTTTACCTCGTTTAAAGGGAATGTGGAAACACTTAGAACGACAAGGAGGAGGTATTGGAAGCAGAGGTCCCGGTGAAACTGAAATTGAAACAGACCGTCGGATTATTAAAGATAAAATTTCATTATTAAGAAAACGGTTAGCTGCTTTTGACAAACAAGCATTCACGCAACGTAAAGAACGTGGCGAATTTATTAGGGTTTCTTTTGTGGGCTATACCAATGTAGGAAAATCAACATTGATGCGTTTTTTAAGTAAAACCGATTCGTTTGTAGAAAATAAATTATTTGCCACATTGGATACAACTACCAGAAAAGTAGTATTTGATCGAACCCCTTTTTTATTGAGCGACACGGTAGGGTTCATTCGAAAATTACCACATCATTTAGTTGAAAGTTTTAAGAGTACACTTGATGAAGTTCGTGAAGCTGATATTTTATTACATGTAGTAGATATTTCTCATCCAAAATATGAAGAACAAATTGCGGTAGTAAAAAATACATTACACGAGTTAAAAGCTGACGACAAACCAACATTGTTTATTTTCAATAAAATGGATTTATATGAAAAAGAAACTTATGATGAATGGTTAGAACCTGAAGTAAAAATAGATTTACAAAAACAATTGGAGAAATATTGGAACAATGAAACGCAAAACAATTGCATATTTGTTTCAGCTACCGAAAAAATGAACGTAGATGAATTGCGAATAATGATTTTGGATAAAGTGCGTGAAATGTATGGTATACGCTACCCTTACAAAGATATTTTTTATGAATAAATTGGAATGATTGTAAAATTATATTTTTGGATTCCCCGTTCCTTTTATAATCTCAAGCATTTGTTCATGAATTTGTCCGTTGGTAGCAAGGGTTTGTTTATCATAAATATTATATGCATCTCCATTGAAATTTGAAATTCGTCCGCCCGCTTCTTCAATTATTAAATAACCTGCAGCTATATCCCAAGGGTTTAAATTATATTCCCAAAAACCATCAAATCGACCAGCAGCTACCCAGCACAAATCAATGGCTGCACTGCCTAATCTACGAACAGGCAATCCTAAACGAATAAAACGTTCAAAGACAGAAATAGGATCTGCACCTACATCCACCCATCGATAAGGGAAACCGGTAACCAAACAGGCACTTTCCATATTGGGATTAGTGGATACTTTTAACGGGCGATTATTAAGGAAGGCACCTTTGCCTCTTTCAGCAAAAAATAATTCATTCATAAATGGATTAAAAACTGCCCCTGCTATCATTTGACCATCTTTTTCTAATCCAATACTTACACAACAAATAGGAATACCATGCGCAAAATTTACAGTACCATCAATGGGATCAATAATCCATTTGTAATTTGAAGCCGAGCTCATTTCACCTGCTTCTTCACTCAAAATAAAATGTTCCGGAAATACAGATTTAATTACCTCAATAATTGCATCTTCTGCTTTTTTATCCACTTCAGTCACAAGATCATTTAAAGAGCTTTTGCTTTTAATTTCAAACGTTCCTTGAAAGTAATGTTTCAGCACATCGGCACCTGCATGTATTGCCCGCAGTAATGTATTTTTAAGTAATTCGTTCATATATTCAAACGATTCCTTTATTTTTGAATCTCTACAAAGATAATCGGAATTTCATCTTCATGCAATTAAGTATCATCATAGTTAATTACAACGTAAAATATTTTTTAGCACATTGTCTGCTTTCGGTATTGTATGCAAGTAAAAATAGTCAAGTAGAAGTTTTCGTAGTAGATAATATGTCGCAAGATGGCAGTGTGGAAATGGTGAAAGAAAAATTTCCTTGGGTTAAATTGATTGCCAATGAAGAGAATGTAGGTTTTGCAAAAGCCAATAATCAAGCTGTAGAACTATCAACAGGGAAATATATTTTATACCTCAATCCGGATACAATAGTTCCTGAAGATTGTTTTGAAAAATGCATTGCCTACATGGATGCACATGAGAAAGTAGGTGCATTGGGTTGCCGATTAATAGATGGGAAAGGAATTTTCTTGCCCGAATCAAAACGAGGTTTTCCAACCGCGCAAGCCGCTTTTTTTAAAATCAGCGGATTGTCTTCAATTTTTAAAAAATCAACATTTTTCAATCAATATCATCTGGGGTTTTTATCGGAGCATGAAACCAATGAGGTGGATGTATTAGTTGGTTGTTTTATGTTTTGTAGAAAAACAGTCATTGATGAAGTGGGAAGTTTTGATGAAGAATATTTCATGTATGGTGAAGATATCGACTTGAGTTATAAAATAAAACAAGCTGGATTTAGCAACGTTTATTTCCCTGAAACAACAGTTATTCACTACAAAGGCGAAAGCACCAAAAAAGGCAGTTTGAATTATGTAAAAATGTTCTATCAAGCCATGATCATTTTTGCTAAAAAGCATTTTAAAAATTCTCAAAAAGGGTTGTTTGTGATGCTCATTCAATTTGCAATTTATTTGAGAGCAATGCTCGCTTTTGTTACTCGTATTTTTAGTTTAGTAAAACTACCACTAATTGATGCAGGGCTTTTGTTATCGTCATTGATGACGATGAAAATACTATGGATCAAAAATATCAAAGTAGATACTCAATATTCTAATGCATTATTGGCCGTGTTTTTTGGATCCTATATTTTAATTTGGCTTACTTCTATTTTTGTAAATGGTGGATATGACAAGCCTTATAAACCTACTCGAGTAATGAGAGGAATGTTGATTGGTGGATTAATTACATTGGTCATTTATGGATTGTTGCCTGAAACATTTCGTTTTTCTAGAGGAATCACTGTAATGGGTGCATTGCTTGGAACGCTGTGTATATTAAGTATCCGAAAAGGAATGCAATTATTAGGTGTGAAAAGTGTAGAGCCAGACAATTTATCACAACAAAAAGTATTAATTATTGGCACCAGTGGAGAAGAAGCCGAAATAAAACATTTGTTAGACAAGGCCTTTATAGAAAAGAAAATTATTGGGACGGTAAGCCCTACCGAGGAAAAAGAAAATAATCAACTAGGTATATTCTCACTTACAAAACAAGTGTGCAAGCTTTATAAAGTCACTGAAATTATTTTTGCTCAACAACAACTTTCCTTTCAAAAAATAATAGACACGATTCAATCTTGTGGCCCATTAATGGATTATAAAATTCACAGCATGGGAACTGATTCTATTATTGGAAGCAACTCAAAAAATACAGCGGGTGATTTATATTCAACAGAAATTGTATACACGATTTCAACGGTAGCCAATAAACGCAACAAACGACTGGTAGATATTTTAATTTCTATTGTGATGATATTATTTGCTCCATTTTTTATTTGGTTTGCAAAAAATAAAAGGAGTTATTTAATCAACTTGTTCTTTGTATTAATGGGCAGTAAAACATTTGTAGGTTACGAGGATGAACAATTGCCTACTTTGAAACCTTATTTGCTAGATGTGTTTCCTACTATAGAAAAATTCAATATCCCCAACAGCAATAAAGAACATCTCAATTGGATCTATGCTAAAAACTATGACGCTTGGCAAGACATTCAATTAATATGGGAAAAATGGAGGTGGATATAATTTATCTTATCAACGAAAAAATAAACCTGTAAAAAAATTTGAACTATTTTGCTCCCTTTTATACAGAAAAAAATTTATTTTTTTCCAGCACAAAAAGTAGGGGTTGCTTAAGAAGTAAATCTTTATTTTTTCATTTTTTTTAACAAATCCTGATTTGGAAAATTTCTAAAGTAAAAATATTTTTGTGTTCTAAAAAAGTAAAGTCATGAAAAAATTATTATTCTTATCTCTATCGTTTGCCATTTTTTCTACTGCGCTTTTCGCTCAAAGCAAATCTAAAAAAGAGAAAAAAATAGACGAAATTATTATTGAAGACAATGGCAGCAAAAATGGAACGACCATTGAAATAAAAAACGGTGAAATATTTATAGACGGGAAAAAAGTAGCTGAAGACCAAGATGCCAAAGACAAAAATGTAAAAATATACAAACAAAAAAGAATGTTCATTAACGGGAAAGAAGTTCCCTTAGATGAGAACAATGAAGGTGAATTTTTTAATTTTTCTCCTGATGGAATAGAAAATGATTCGGATAATAAACCGATGCTAGGTGTTTCCACTAAGCCATCCAAAAACAATGATGGTGCTGAGGTTGAAATGGTTACCCCAAATTCTCCAGCACAACAATTGGGTTTGCAACCTGGAGATTTAATCACTCGAATCAATGATAAAAACATATTGAATCCAAAAGATTTAGTTGATGCCATCGGCGGTTTTAAGCCAGGCGATGTGATTGATATTACATTTGACAGAGACAATAAATTGATTACTAAAAATGTAAAGCTATCTGAACGCAATGACATGAATGCGATGCGTCGAATGATGCCTTTTGGTGATGAAAATTTGATGGGTGGTTTTGAAGATTTATTCAAACAATTTAATTTCAACAACAATGGTTTTAGTAGTCCATTACCTAGTAAAGCTCCCGCTCCAAAAATTGGTGTAAGTGTAGAGGACAGAGCCGATGG
>CANHJA010000081.1 GCA_947460795.1 Bacteroidota bacterium
ACTTATTATCAAGAAAATCGTTGGAAAATTTTAGACAGAACTTCGATTTCTGATGGACGAAATTTGGAATTGAAATCCAATGAAAAATCGAATATAGAAACTTGGAGTGCGGATGATTTTTATAATGAATCGTATAAAAATTTCACTGCATCATTGACTGAATCTGGCGCATCAAAAATGTATTTATTAAATAACTTAAATCTAATTTTAGATAAAGGAAAGAATACGGAAAAACTTCGTCCAACATTATATGATTTTTTAGTACATCGTGCAATGGATTATTTTGCGAACGAAGAAAATGAAATTACAAAACCTGCTTATGCTTTTGAAATCAATGATGAGAAAGCATTTAAAGATGTAGATATATTTTCTAAAGCAACGTTTAATACCTCTGATAAAACATCTCAAAAATATAATGTCTTAAAATTATACCAAGATATTTTAGCGTTTCATGTAAATGATGCAGATCCAAGTGCTTTGATAGATGCTGATATTGCTCGTATTCAATTTGTAAATGACAAAAGTATTTTACCTAACAAAAATGAATTGTATAAAAAAGCACTAAAAAATATAGCAATAAAATATCCAATCAACGATCAAGCTGCCATGGCAAATATTTTGTATGCTGAAACTTTTACACAAGGGGGTCAACATGTAGGCAGAATAGGCTATTTGAATTCAACTATTGATGAAGATAAAATGAATTATGTTGAAGCAAAAAAAATATGCGATGATGTGATAGAAAAATTTCCCAATACAGAGGCATCAACAAGGGCTGAACGTATTTTACAACAAATAGAACAACGAAACTTAGGGATTAATGTGGAGAAGGTGATCGTTCCAAATCAGCCATCATTGGCTAAGATTTTTTATAAAGAAGTAAAAACATTGTATTGTAAAGTAGTACCTGTCTCAATACAAGAAATGAAAGATAAAACCTATGATTATAACAACGATTATCAAGTAATAGCTAGCAGAAAAGGGATTAAAAATTGGGAGGTAAATTTACCTGATAAACACGATTACAAAGGTCATAATACTGAAATTAAAATAGACGCATTGCCTTTAGGAAATTATGCATTAATCGTTTCTGAAGATGTTAATTTTGATGGTAAAAAATATTATGCAACTGCTTTTTTACGAGTATCAAATTTAGCCCATGTACAAATGACAGAACAAGACAAAGATGGAACAGGTATTTTTGTTGTCAATAGAACGACCGGTGAACCTTTAGAAAATGTAACGATAAAGACGTGGGTCAATAGTTATGATTATGAACAGAGAAAGTATAAAGCAAAACAAGGGCCCACATTTACAACAAACAAAGAGGGATTTGCAAAAATGCTGCGCACAGAGCCTCATCAAGGCGGCTATTCTTTGGAATTCATTAAAGATGATGATATTTTATTTTTAGATGATAATATTTACATCAATGAATATTATAAACAACCCGATAACGATTATGTAAGAACTTATTTATTTACAGATAGAAGCATTTATCGACCTGGACAAACCATCTATTTTAAAGGAATATCGGTAATGCAAAAAACAAAAAGAGACACTAAAACTTTTGAAGTTTTAAAGGATAGAAATACAGCAGTTACTTTATTAGATGCCAATCACCAAGGAGTAAAAACGATTGAGCTAACGACCAACGAGTTTGGTTCTTTTACAGGAACTTTTATTGCTCCTGAAGGTTTATTGACAGGTCAATTTCAAATTGTAGCAGAAAGCGGACAAGCAATTTTCAATATTGAAGAATATAAAAGGCCAAAGTTTGAAGTGATTTTTGACACTATAAATGGAACCTATAAATTAAACGATGTTGTAAAAATAAAAGGAATAGCCAAAGCATTTGCAGGCAATAATATTGATGGCGCAATTGTAAAATACCGTGTAGAACGCAATGCACGTTTTCCTTATTATTGGTGTTTTTACAGATGGGGGCAACCCGCAAGTTCGAATATGGAAATTACGCATGGGACTGCTAAAACTAAAGCAGATGGCTCTTTTGATATTGACTTTAAAGCCATTGCAGATGCAAGTATAGATCCACAAACCAAACCTATTTTTGATTATTCAATATATGCAGATATAACTGATTTGAATGGGGAAACGCGCAGTGGCGAAACCAATGTATCTGTTTCGTATGAAAGTTTGTTATTGAAAATAGAAACACCTGAACAAATTGATTACACTAATTTTAATTCTGTAAAAATATTATCAACCAATTTAGCAGGAACCTACATTCCATCACAAGTAACTTTAACCTTGAAAAAATTAATTTCACCCACAAAAACGTATCGCAAACGCTTGTGGGAAAAAGCAGAAATCAATTCAATTTCAGAAACTGAATTCAGAAATACGTTTCCATTGGATGAATACAATGATGAGAATAATTATTTGAATTGGCCAATACAAAAAACAATTTGGACAAAAACATTTACCACTTCAAAAGATGGTTTAGAATATTTTGAAAAATTAAATGAAAATCAGGGTTGGTATTTGTTAGAGGCTATTACTAAAGATAAAGATAACAAAGAAGTAATGGATAAAAAATACATTCGATTATCAAATTTTTCAAATCCGGAGGCATTGCCAAATGAAAATATATTGATAACGAAAGTTAAAACAATAGCTGAACCAATTGAAAATTTCACATTCAAGTTATCAAATCCATTCGATAAAATTTTCTTACTCTACCATATTCAATTGCCATCACCTAAATTAATTGGAGATAAAAAAACAAACACTGTTTGGCAAACAATTGCTGGCACAAAAGAATACACTTACAACATTCAAGAGTCAGAAAGAGGTGGATTTTATGTGGGTGGTTGGTATATTAAAAACAACCGTTATTATTCATTTGAAGAAAATATTAATGTGCCTTGGACCAATAAAGAATTAAAAATTTCTTTGGGAACTTTTAGAGATAAAATGTTGCCAGGCAGTGATCAAGAATGGACACTAAAAATCAGTGGCTCTAAAAAAGAAAAAGTAAGTGCAGAATTATTAGCGACCATGTATGATGCGAGTTTAGATGCTTATAAACCCCATGTATTTCAAGGTTTTGATTTGTATAAAGGGACCTACAATATGGTGTATTTTAATACATCTTCTAATTTTTTAATTGAAACAGGTCGACAATTTTATTTTGGAAATTTTAAAGAAGTACATCCTTATGACAAGTCATACAGAAATTTGAATTGGTGGGGGTTAAACAATATGAATCTATCGGGAAATTATAGATGGAATGCAAATGTAAAAATGCCCAGTGGAGGCAAAGCAGTATTAATGGAGGCGGATATGGCTGCTGCACCCGAAATGAAAAAATCTCTTTCTAGAGAAGATTATAATGACGATGATGTAAGTTTTAAGGACGTAGGGAATATTAAATTTACTCCCAATATTTTATCAGAATCATTAAAATCAACTATCAAAAATCAAACATCAAATGTTCCTTTAAGAACAAATTTCAATGAAACTGCATTTTTCTTCCCACAATTACGTACGGATAATGAAGGGAATATTTTATTAAAATTCAAAGCCCCTGATGCCTTAACTCGTTGGAAATTGATGGCATTTGGACATACCAAAGAAATACAAAGTGGAATATTAACAGAAACAGCTACCACGTCTAAAGATTTAATGATTGTACCCAATACACCTCGTTTTTTTAGAGAAGGTGATAAAATGGTGTACAGTGCTAAAGTGACGAATTTAACCGATAAAAATTTAGAAGGAAGAGCTGATTTAATACTTGTAGATGCAGTAACAAATCAACCACTTACTTCTCAATTTGGTTTGAATAGTTCAAGTATGACAAAATCAATTTCAATCAAAAAAGGGGAGAGTATTTCAGTAAATTGGGACATTACAATTCCTCCAAGTTTCACGAATCCTGTTTTGGTAAAAACGATTGCTCAGGCAAACGATTTTACGGACGGTGAGCAAAATGTGGTGCCTGTTTTGCTTAACTCCATGTTGGTTACAGAAACCCTGCCTTTACCTGTTCATATGAATTCTACCAAAAATTTTACGTTCAAAAATTTATTGAATTCAAAATCTTCCAATACCATCAGACATTACAATTTATCGGTAGAATATACGAGCAATCCAGCTTGGTATGCAGTACAATCTTTACCATATCTTGTCGATTATCCTTATGAATGTGCAGAGCAAACTTTTAATAGATATTATGCCAATGCTTTGGCAACTCATATTGCTAATTCATCGCCAAAAGTGAAAGAAATTTTTTCTAACTGGCAAAATAAAGATACCATTGCATTGCTTTCTAATTTGGAAAAAAACAATACATTGAAATCGGCATTATTGCAAGAAACACCTTGGGTTTTAGAAGCAAAAAATGAAGCCAGTCAAAAACAAAATATCGCCAATTTATTTAACCTCAATAGAATGAGTAATGAATTGGAACGAACGATTATTGCTTTAGAAAATATGCAAACACCAAACGGTGGATTTACTTGGTTTCAAGGAATGCCTGACGATCGTTTTATAACGCAATATATTATGACCGGCATGGGTCATTTAAAGCAATTAAAAGTGTTGCAATCTATTCAAGATAGAAGGACATTTTCGATTGTGCAAAAAGCATTACCATACTTAGACAGTCGGATTAAAGAAGATTTTGACGCGTTGAAAAAAGATCATGTGGATTTAAAAAATTACCATCCAACTTATTTACAAATCCAATATTTGTATATGCGCAGCTTTTTTATGGAAAGTGGAATTGATTCAAATGCGAATGAAGCATTTACGTATTTTAAAAATCAAATTGGTAAATTTTGGGTCAATGAAAACCGTTTTATGCAAGGCATGACTGCTTTGGCATTGCATCGTTACAATGCTGTGAATGATAGAAACACAGCGAAAGATATTTTGAAATCACTGCGTGAAAATGCCATTCGAAATGAAGAAATAGGTATGTATTGGAAAGAAAATACAGGTGGTTATTGGTGGTACGATGCGCCTATAGAAACACACAGTTTGTTGATAGAACTATTTCAAGAAATGGGCGGTGATGACAAAGAAGTGGATGAAATGAAAATTTGGTTGTTGAAAAATAAACAAACTACAAATTGGAAAACAACCAAAGCCACAGCAGATGCAGTTTATGCTTTGTTGTTAAATGGAACCTACTGGTTATCTACTCAACCTGATATTGAAATTTCTTTAGGTAAAAAATTAATTCAAAGTAAAGAATTACAAAAGGAAGCAGGAACAGGTTATTTTAAAACATCGATTCCAAAAGAAGATATGAATGCCAATATGGGAAAAATTTCTGTCAGTGTGAAAAATAATTCTGAAACAGGAAAAAAAATTGGTGGCACCACTTGGGGAGCCGTTTATTGGCAATACTTTGAGAATTTAGACAAAATAGCTTCGCATGAAACTCCTCTTTCATTGAAGAAAAAATTATATAAAATTACGAATTCGGATAATGGCGAAGTGTTAACACCGATTACAGCAAATAGCCCTTTACTTGTTGGCGATAAAGTAAAAGTACGCATTGAATTGCGTGTAGATCGCGCCATGGAATATGTACATTTAAAAGACATGAGAGGGGCTTGTTTTGAACCAATAAATGTATTGAGCAATTATAAATACCAAGGTGGTTTAGGATACTACGAAGCAACTAAAGACGCCTCAACTAATTTCTTTTTTAATTGGTTAAATAAAGGCACTTATGTTTTTGAATATCCTATGTTTGTAACTAATAAAGGCGATTTTTCCAATGGAATTGCAACTATTCAATCTATGTATGCACCAGAATTTAGTAGCCACAGTGAAGGAATTCGCGTACAGGTGAAATGATAATTTTCGATAGGCATTTTCTTTCATCGATTTGCTAATTGATAATAAGATTTAGTTGATTCATATGATTGTTAGTTATTTTTTTAAGATATAAAATTAGAGGGATTATTAAAATACTTTTAGAAAGGATTTATTTAATTTTTTATGGAAATGATAAATTTGTAATATTGCTATTCAATTGATATAAAAATACATGAAAAAAAATATTGCATTAATTGCTGGAGGATATACAGGAGAATATGTTATTTCAATAAAAACGGCTGTAACCATTGAGAACAATATTAGTAAAGAAAAATACAATGTTTTTAAAATCATTATTGATAAAACAAATTGGAAATATACGGCTGCTACAGGTGAAGAAATTGAAGTAGATAGAAGCGATTTTTCATTGACCATTCAGGGTGAAAAAATAAAATTTGATGCTTGTTTTATCGCGGTACACGGCACGCCAGGTGAAGATGGGAAATTACAAGGATACTTGGAAATGCTTGATATCCCATTTACATCGTGCAGCGCAGTTGTTGCAGGATTAACGTTCAATAAAATATTTTGTAATCGCGTAATTGCTCAAAGTGGTGTGGTTAATGTATCGAAATCGTTGCATTTAATAAAAGATAGAAAATTAGATATCGAAACCATTTTAGAAAATATTATGCTGCCAGTTTTTGTGAAACCAGCAGAAGGGGGATCAAGCTTAGCAACTACGAAAGTAAAAACCAAAGAAGAATTAAAACCTGCTATTGAAGCTGTATTTGATTTTGATAGCCAAGCCATGGTTGAGGAGTTTGTGAAAGGAAGAGAATTTAGTATTGGGGTTTATAAACTCAATGGCGAAGTGAATGCATTGCCTTTGACAGAAATCATTAGTAGTAAAGAATTTTTTGACTATGAAGCAAAATATACTTCGGGTGCTTCAAAAGAAGTAACTCCTGCTGAAATTGAAACCGTGTTTGCTACCCAAATGGCAGAAACGGCTGTTAAAATATACAATGTATTAAACTGTAAAGGCATTTGTAGGGTTGATTTTATTTTAGAGGAAGCTACAAAAAAATTATTTTTCTTAGAAATTAATACTGTTCCCGGACAAAGTGAAGCCAGTATCGTTCCACAGCAAGTAAGGGCAAAAGGAATGACTTTAGTAGATTTTTATGGCGATTTAATAGAAGAGTGCATAAAAAAGTAATATTTAAGTTATAAAAAGGGTTAAATTTTCTCTAAATGCGTTCATAACATGAGCAAAAGCATTATTTTTACTTCTTTAAAACAATTCTGTGCTTAAACGATCCTTTTTATTAAATTTATTGTTGGTAATCTTAGTCGTAATCGGGCTAGTATTTTCATTTTTTAGTTCGTTGAATTATTTAACCAATCATGGCAAGCAAACTATAATTCCAAAATTGGAAGGTAAAAGCATGACTGAGGCGGTTAGTATTTTAGAAAATCAAGGATTTAGAATCGTAATAGATTCTACATACCAACCTAAGAGTAAACCATTAGAAGTTTTATATCAAGAGCCAGAGGTAGGTGCAAATGTAAAAATTGGTCGAACTGTTTTTATCACAGTAAACCGAAAAACACCGCCTTCTATTCCAATGCCTAATTTAGTGAATACCTCCTTTAGAAATGCTATTTTAACAATGCAAAGCTATCGTTTAGTAATGGGCGATACCACTTACAAACCAGATGTGGCTGCTGGTGCTGTGTTAGAGCAATGGGTAAATGGAAGAAAAATTGCTCCAGGAACGTTGGTTCCAATTGGTAGTAAAGTAGATTTAGTGATAGGACTCGGTTTATCTGATCAAATTGATGTACCAAATATCATTGGAATGACTTGGAATGAAGCAAAGAGTTTATTAGAATCCCAGATGCTATCTATCAATCCAATTTGGGAAGGTGAAATCACCGATAGTGCTTACGCTATCATTTATAACCAACAACCAGAAGCGATTAATGAGTTAGATTTTGCTAATCAAATACTTGTAGGAGATATTATTGATGTGCGTATCATGCAAAGTCCTTCTCAAGAATTATTACTAAAAAATCAACCCGGATCTAAAAAATTATTAGGAAGTAGCAACGTAGACACTGCAGAAATAACATCACCTACAGATGTTCAAATGCCCGAACGACCAATAGGAACTATCAATAGAGATTCCATTAAAAGATCCAGAACAACATCAACTCCATCTCAATATAGAAAAGACGATTACATTAAAGATAATCAAGATAAAATTGCAGAAAGAGAATACAAAACACGAAATACTGGCGTTATTAAAAAAACAGTAAACCCAGCAAAGACTAATCCTAATAAAGATGCTAAAGAATCCGATATCAAACACAGCGGTGGAATTAGTGATGAATATCAATAATTGAGACAAGTAATTTCCATATCAATCATTTTATTATTTGCAATAGTTGCAAATAAAATCACAATTGCACAAGAAATGGTTGCTCCATTAAAATACAATCAGGTATTATTTAATGTAGAAAAGAATACTCATTTAACGGCTAAAAAAACCAGGACTACGCTGCCATTTATTGATGATTTTTCATATGATACTCCATACCCTGATCCTACATTTTGGGCAGACAAGCAAGCATATATAAACAATACCATGTCTGCTAATCCTGTAACAAGAGGTGTGGCTACATTGGATGGATTAAATGAATTTGGGAGGCCCTATTTTAAAAATCCGACATCAATAGGCTACGCAGACAGTTTAACTTCACAACCTATTGATTTAAGCAGTTACGTTACCACCAATAATATTTTTCTTAGTTTTTTTTATCAACCTCAAGGATTGGGATTTGCACCGGAGTCAAACGATTCGTTGTTGCTTTTTTTCAAAAACAATCAAAATGAATGGATAAAAATATGGCGAATTCGAGGTTCAAATATTCAAGGTTTTAGGTACGTAACTTTGCCCATGAGTGACGCACAATTTCTTCATGCAAATTTTCAATTTAGGTTTGTCAATATTGCTTCTTTAGATATTAACAATGATACTTGGAATATTGATTATGTAAAAATTGATGCCAACAGAAGTTTTTTAGATAGCATCAATAATGATGTTGCATTTACAACTCAACCTACCTCCATTCTTTATCCATATAGTTCGTTGCCATATAGGCATTTTATAGCAAATCAAGCCAACGAAAAATCAGGTAGTCACACCGCATATCTTCAAAATTTGTATGCGAGCAATCAAAATATATCGTTGAAATGCATCACTACAGAACTGCAATCAGCAACTAGTTTAAATACAGCCACATTACCTGCTTCTGTA
>CANHJA010000082.1 GCA_947460795.1 Bacteroidota bacterium
TCAATGTAGGAGTTTTGCCAACAATTTCTGGTTTGATTACGACAAACATTTTGTGTAATGGAAATGCTACCGGATCTATTCAAACCCAAATTTCAAGTGGTGTAGGCGTATTGACATATAAATTATTGCCTAATAACATTACAAATACTACAGGAGTATTCTCTAATTTGCCTGCGAACAATTACACAATTACTGTTACTGATGTAAATGGTTGTTCCAGTGTTTCTACAACGACTATTACACAGCCGCAAACATTGCAATTTACCAACGTTGCATTTTCAGGAACTCTTTGTAATGGCAGCTCAAATGGAACAATAAATGCACCTACCATTGGAGGGTCAGGAAATATTACATACTCAATTTTACCAATTGCAAATTTCGTTGCTCCTTCAAGTTTCAATAATTTGACAGGAAATATTACATACACAGTTACAGCTACCGACGCTAATAATTGTTCTATTTCCACAACAATATTTATTTCTCAACCAAATGCTGTTACAATTAATAGTTTTGTAGTTAAAAATAGTACTTGTTATAATTTAAATAATGGTAAACTAACGATAACAGCATCAGGAGGGATTGGGACTTTAACCTATTCAATTTTTCCTAACGTTCAAACAAATTCTACTGGAATCTTCAATGGATTAATCGCTGGTAATTATACAGCAACTGTAGTTGATGCGAATGGATGCAGCGTTACTTCCACATTTAACATATTAAATCCTATTCCGATAAAATTAGATACTATTTTCTCTTCAAACGTAATTTGTAATAATCAGACCAATGGAAAAATTACGATTGCTTGTAGTGGAGGTACTGGTAGTTTATCTTACAATTTACAACCTACAAACACAACGAATGCAACGGGGCTATTTACTAATTTACCTGCAAATACCTATACAATTATTTGTACAGATATAAATGCATGTACTTATTCAACTTCAGTAATAATAACTGCTCCCTTGCCTTTGATTTTTGACTCGATCAAAACAACTAATATAACCTGTGCAGGAAATGCAAATGGAAGTATTTCAGCATTTGCATCAGGTGGAAATGGAAGTATTTATACCTATTCTATATCACCACTTAATGCATCAAATAATACGGGTTTGTTTAATAATTTATTAGCCAATAATTATACTGTTTCAGTAACAGATAGTAAAGGTTGTTTAACCACTCAATCAAAAACAATTACAGAATTATTGCCTTTAAACTTTATATTAGATAGTGTTAAAAATATTAGATGTTTTGGTGAAAATAATGGAGCTATTTATTGCCACGCTTCAAGTGGAAGCCCATATTACATATACAAATTGATGCCTACAAATATTACCGATTCATTTGGGGTGTTCACTAATTTGCCTGCAAATACTTATTCTGTAGTGGTTACAGATTACAATGGCTGCAGTGCTTCAATCAATAATATTACAATTACTCAACCGAATCCTTTAGTAATAAATACGTTTTCAAAAAAGGATGTTTTATGTAATGGGACCAATACGGGCGAAATAAAAATGATTGTAACTGGTGGTACTGGCGTAATTAATTATACATTATCTACCAATCCAACTGTAAGTACTTCCAATGGATTATTTACAAATTTATATGTAGGGAATTATATTGTGACTGCAAAAGATGCCAATGGATGTAGTATCACAACTGCACTGGTTTTAAATCAAAATCCTGCTATTGAATTTACAGGAATAACAACTGCTAACCCATTATGTCATGGGGATGCAAATGGGTCTATAAAAGTAAAAGCAATTGGAGGAACTGGTATTCTAACATATCAAATAAATAATGGTCCTTCGTTATCAGATGGGAACTACCTAGGACTAACCGGTGGAAATTATTTGATTACTGTAAGAGATGGAAATAATTGTATAAAAGATACGATCATCAGTATCATTGAACCTGCATCTATTTATTATTCATCATTAAACATTTCCCCGGTTTATTGTTTTGGAGAAAATAATGGAAGTATTAAAGCAACAGCCTCTGGAGGTACTGGAAAGTATTCATATTACATTCGACCTGGTTTATATATTAATCAAAATGGTGCATTTTATAATTTACAAGCAGGCATTTATTCTTTAACAGTAATTGATGAAAATCAATGTAATTTTGATACTGTCATTGCTATTTCATCTTCTTTAAGTCCTTTGCAAACTTCAATGACTAAGGGTGATTTAGGATGTTTGGGAAAAGGAGTAGAAGGATGGGCGAACGCAAATATTTCAGGAGGAGAGCCCCCATATACGGTAGTATGGTCTACAAATCCTGCACAAACAACTGAGAAAGCTGAAAATTTAATGTATGGATATTATTTTGTAGATATTTTAGATGCTAATGGTTGTAACATAAAAGATACCGTATTCATTGATCCAGGCACTTGCTGTGAAGAAGTATTTATTCCCAATGCATTTACACCTAATGGAGATGGAGTAAATGATTTATTTAGAGTAACTACAAGTGCTGGAATTGAGCTAATTCAATTTGCCATTTTTGATAGATGGGGGAATAGAATTTGGAATACCTATGATTTTAGACGAGGTTGGGATGGCTCCTATAAAGGTGCACAAGAAAGCATGAACACTTTCCATTATATTTTTCATTATAAATGTTTAACGGATGGGAATACGTATATGAGAAAAGGCGATGTGAATTTAATTCGATAATAGTTTTTATCTGAAATTAAAAATGCGCACTGTTTTAAAACAGTGCGCATTTTTTTGTTTAAAAACTTTATTAAAGTGTCTTTAAAAATAAATCTATTTTATTGCTAGTATCATTACTAACAGGCACAACTGGTAATCTAAATTCGTTTTCACAAATATCCATTTTGTTCAAAACAGCTTTTACACCAGGAGGGTTGCCTTCTGTAAACAACAACGAAATTCCATTTAATAATTTGTAGTGAAGTTTTTTAGCTGCTACAAAATTATGCTTCAAGCTTTCTGAAATCATCGTACTAAAATCCTTCGTAAAACAATTGGCTGCTACAGAAATAACACCATCAAAACCAATGGCTATTTGAGCGATTGCTAAATCATCATCACCACTTAAAAGCGTAAAGTCTTCTGGTAGATTTTGAACTAATTCCATACTTTGAGCCATATTGCCACAAGCTTCTTTAATTGCAATAATATTTTTGCATTCTTTTGCCAACGTCAATGTGGTAGAAGGCAACATATTACTTCCTGTACGCCCAGGCACATTATATAAAATAATTGGAATAGGAGAGTGTTTACTTATTTCTTTAAAATGAGCAATGATACCAGCTTGAGTTGGTTTATTATAATAAGGAGAAACACTTAAAATAGCATCTACGTGTTCTAAAGGATATGTTTTTAATAACTCGATTACTTCTTGCGTGTTATTTCCACCAATGCCACATACAAGTGGAAGTCGATTATTATTTACTTTAATAATAAAGTTTAAAACATCTATTTTTTCTTCTTTCGATAAAGTAGGGGTTTCTGCAGTTGTGCCCAAGGCTACTAAATAGTTTACTCCATTTTCAATTACATGATTAACCAACTTATCTAACGCGTCAAAATCAATTGATTTATCTTTTTTGAATGGAGTTACTAATGCTACTCCTGTACCTTTAAACTTCTTTCCGCTCATATTTATTCAGGATTAAAATTTCATTTATATTTTTTATTAATTGTTCGATATCTTCCACATTATTTTTAGGAATTAATAAATCAAAACTATCCTTCATCGAATCAATATAAGGGCCAACCCTGCATTTAGCGTGTGACATTTTTGAGATGTGCAACAAAGATGGAATAGGTTGTAAATATAAATTCAATAATAAATCGTATTTTTTAAAAATAAATCGATCTGTTTTAGGACTGTATGGGAGCATGTATTTTCGATCTAAATCTTCCCAATTATAATATTGCAAAAAAACATTGTGATCTTTTTCTTTTTTATCTACAAATAATAAAACTTCACATTCGAAACCCAATGATTCAATTTGTTTTTTATAATTACTTATTATTTCTTGTGAAGTAGGATCCGAATAATTAGACAAAATTCCAATTCGGTAAGCACTCTTAAAATTAACAAATTCTCGATTAATATTAGGAGGGGAACTCAAAATTACTGCAGCTTCATTTGTTGAAACTGGAATTATTTTTTCTTGTATTTTTTTGAATAATGACAATGTATTCTATTTTAAAAGTTAGGCTTCTTTCAATTCTGTATAAAATCCCATTGATGAAAATTTTTCAATTCGCTGTTGAATTCTTTCTTCAACATCAATAGTTTTTAATTCTTTCAAAGCATTTTCAATGTATTTTTTTACGGCGTCTGCTGTTTTTTCTGGATATGAATGTGCTCCGCCAAGTGGTTCTTTAATAATATCATCCACTAATCCAAAACTATTCATGTGCTTTGGAGTTAATTTTAATTGTTCAGCAGCTTGTTCTTTATAATCCCAAGTTCTCCATAAAATGCTAGAGCAACTTTCTGGAGAAATAACACTGTACCAAGTATTTTCTAACATCACCACTTTGTCGCCAATACCAATTCCTAAAGCACCACCACTTGCACCTTCACCAATAATTATACAAATTACCGGCACTTTTAAATTAATCATTTCAAATAAATTACGTGCAATGGCTTCCCCTTGTCCACGCTCTTCTGCCTCCAATCCAGGATAAGCTCCAGGAGTGTCAATAAAAGTAATAATTGGTTTATTAAATTTTTCAGCAAGTTTCATTAAGCGCAATGCTTTGCGGTATCCTTCAGGATTCGCCATTCCGAAATTTCGTAACTGACGCATTTTTGTATTTGATCCTTTTTGATGACCTATCACCATAACAGTTTCATTGTCATTTAATGTTGCAAAACCTCCAACGATTGCTTTGTCATCTTTTACATTTCTATCTCCATGTAACTCTTGGTAGTTAGAAAATAATCTACTGATGTAATAATTTGTATAAGGTCTTTCAGGATGGCGGCTCAATTGAACTCTTTGCCAATCATTCAAATTGGAATAAATATCTTTTCTAGTTTCTTCTATTTTTTTATTTAACTCTTTAATCGAAACAGACATGTCAACTTTTGTCTTTTCTCCAACTTCTTTCAATTTCTCTATTTCCTCATAAAGAGCTTCTATTGGTTTCTCAAAATCTAAATATTGCATACACTTATTTGTGTAAAAATAGAGATTCAATCCTACATAAAAAAGTACATTTTATAAATTTCTAAAAATAATTTTTGTGATAAAAAAAAATAGTATATATTTGCACTCCATTCAAAGCGAGGATCGGTAGTTCAGCTGGTTAGAATGCCGCCCTGTCACGGCGGAGGTCGCGGGTTCGAGTCCCGTCCGATCCGCAACAAAAAGTCTCAATTAACTTGAGACTTTTTTTATTTTCAGCACATTTTTTTTCTCAAAATTATTCTGTAAATAGCTTTTTTAAATTTAAGATGGGAGTCCTTAAATAATAAAGGATGCGCAATAAAATTTACAAATTGAAATTAAATAAAATATCCCGTCATTTCTGATAGGGTATTACTGAAAAAAAGATCGTCAGAAATTTTCCATAATGGAAGTGTGAAACTACTGCTTGTAAAAAACTTTTAATTATTTGCTATCTGAATTATAAGGGGGGCGTAAATTTAAAAACCCCATCATTGCTGATGGGGTTTAATGAAAAAATCACATAAATAACCTACTGATACAAATATAAGAACTAGTTGAAGGCGTTTATTTTATAAATTAGCAATTGACATATTACAATGAGTATTTAGTATTTCTGGATGAATAAATTGCCATTTTAATAATTGCCATGTTGTATTTTATCTATTAATTGAGAAAATGCAGCTTTGTAATTCATATTTTCTTTTGAAGGTTGTATTGCCTTCAATTGCCATTGATGATTGGCATAATATATTTGATAATAAAATATAAAAGTTTCTTTTGTTGCTGCTTTATCCAAGTCTCCTCTGCCAAATTTAGGGATGAAAACATTGAGAGTATCTCCACTTTTTTCTGTGATGTAAAAACCTTGGCTAAACCATTCTAACATCCTGGCATCTTTACTTTGAGACCTTGATAATGCGTTTTTATGAATTGGAAAGTAGTGCCATTTTATTGAGTCGCTGTTTTGTAATAATGAATATTCGCCCACAATTAAATTGCTGTCTGAATTTCCAATATAATACCATAAAATATTATTTAAAATGGTTGGGTTGCTCATTGATTGTTGTACAGAAATTTGATTTGCTTTTATTGATTTCTCAAAATGGTTGTTGGCAACTGCTTTGTTTACAAAAGTCATCCCAAAATAAAGCACTGAATAGGTTAATGCACCAGTCATTATACGGTTTCGAGGGGTTGAATTATTTTTGAAAAATAATGCCACTATAACCAATATTAAAATTGGGATTGTTAAAAATAAATCGGCAATGGAAATGTTGTTGAGAGAAACTAATTGTTTTGAAAAAGGTAGAAAAATTCGGGTCCCATAATTTGTAAAAATATCTACCAAAGAGTGCCCCCAAAGACATACAATCCAAAGTATAAACCATTCTTTGTAGCTTATTTTCTTTTTGAATAAGATGTAAAATAAATAGGCCATCGGAAAGGCGGTCAAAAATTCTACAAAGAACGAATGTGTGTAACTGCGATGATACAACACATATTTTCGTGGATCATTCAAGCCAGAATATAATAAATCAAAATCAGGAAATGTTTTTGCCAATGCACCAATCCAAAATGCTTTTCTGCCGATTTTATTACCTAATAATTTATCTCCTATAGCACCTCCTAAAACAATGTGTGTTAATGAATCCACGTTTATTTTTATTTAGTGCAAAACTAATCATTTCGAATATTTATTTCAGTAAAATCAAATTTCGAATAAGAAGATTATTCTTCAGGTACCTTAATAATATCTAATCGCTTCCAAACTCCATTCGTTTTCATTTGAAAATAATAAGTGCCTTTTACCAATTGCCCTCTATAGCCCCAACTGTATTTTACGGTTCCTTTTCTACTTTCTGTATCATCAGCAACGATGGTTTCCAATATTTTATTGGTGGTATCTGTTAAATAAAAACCAGTCGTTGTAGGTCTATCAATGTGTTCGCTGTGAGAGCCATTCAATTCAATTGGATATCGAAGTACTCTTATTTTTTTATTTGGATTATAAGGACGCTTAGGAATTGCGATTCCTTTTTCTAATGCAATAAATTTTACCAATTCATTTTCAATCGTTGTATCAATGTCAGTATCAAAAATATTATCAATAGAATTATTGTCTGTAAAGCACCACATGGCTTGTTGTGCAGTATTGTCGTATGTTTTTAACCGCTGTAAAATAGAAGTCAGTTTTTCGATAGAACCATTGTGTTTGTATCCTAGTTTAAAAGTATCTGTTTCACTAGGGGATGCATTTTTTTTCTCTCCACAAAGTGCATTGATGGCTACCGTTTTTGTTTCATTGGCATTTAATTTTACAATATAATTTTCTGTAGAAATTAAATCTTGCTTAAAATCATATTCATTGGTGAAATGGTAAGCATTTTCAATTTTCACTTCAAGTATAACATTGCTTGAGTTAGTTATTGTTATTTTTAAACATTTGCCTGTATGGCTTGATTTTGTTGGATTTTTTGCTATGTTGTTGCCAGTAATTAACACTTTTAATTTGTTAGATTTTAAACCCTCACTCAATGTAGTTGGGGTAGCAAAACAATAAAAATTTGTAATTAAAATAACGGCTAAAAAGAAAAATTTCATAAACACTGTTTTAAATAAAACGTAATTTATGAAATTTTATTGTAAAAATTAGTAAATATTGTATGCTGACAATATTATCAAATATCTGTTATCAATTAAAATAGACCATTCACTTCTGCATCCACCATTTGTATAATTTTAGCTAAATCTTCTTTATTTTCAGCAAAATTCATTTTATCGATGTCTATTACTAAAAGACGACCATCAGAATAATTATCGAGCCATGAATTGTAATATTCATTTAGTCTTTTTAAATAATCCAATCGAATATTTTCTTCATATTCACGCCCACGTTTTTGTATTTGACCTACCAATGTTGGAACGCTCGCCTTTAAGTATATTAATAAATCAGGCGGATTTACCATGCCTTTTAATGTTTCAAAAAAGTTTTTATAATTTTCAAAATCGCGTTTTGTCATTAAACCCATTTCATGCAAATTGGGAGCAAAAATATAAGCATCTTCATAAATTGTTCTGTCTTGAATAACTGTTTGATCACCTTTTGAAATATCAACAATTTGTTTCAATCGACTGTTTAAAAAATAGATCTGTAAATTGAAACTCCAACGATGCATATCATTGTAAAAATCATTTAAATACGGATTGTTTTCTACATCCTCAAAGTGTGGAGACCAGTTAAAATGTTTCGCCAAAATTTTTGTCAATGTAGTTTTGCCAGCACCAATATTACCTGCTATTGCAATGTGTTTTATTCGTTTCTTTTTTGCCATATTTTTTTGAATATTTAATGATAAATGTTTAATGATTCATGCTTTTAAATACATCGAAAATCAAACATAAACATCGATTAAGAGTTTGCTAAAATAAATTGAAATCCTCGTATTCTCTATTGTTTAACAATAATAATTTATACCCATTTTTTTTCTAGCCTCATCCAATACCTTGCTGGCACTTTCTCTCGCTTTTTCTTTACCCATTTTCATAATCGATTGGAGGCTCGAAATATCTTGTTGTAATTCTATTGTTTTCATTCTGATGGGTGAAATAAAATGCACCATGTCTTCAGCTAATTGTTTTTTTAAGTCGCCATAGCGAACTGTGCATGCATTGTAATCTGCTGTAAATTTTTCAACAACATCTTGAGAACTCACCAATTTCATTAAGTCGAAAATATTTTCAATATAATTGGGCATGACCATGTTTGGTTCTGTAGGACCTTGGTCTGTTTTGGCTTTCATTACTTTTTTACGAATCACTTCATCCGAATCAGAAAGATAAAGGGTTGCGTTTTCATTTTCACTTTTACTCATTTTGCCATTGCCATCCAAGCTTGGAA
>CANHJA010000083.1 GCA_947460795.1 Bacteroidota bacterium
GACAAAAGAGGTATGGTGATGTTGCAGAATACGAACGCTCTTAAAAAAACATATTCACTTAAAACATTAGCCGATTATAAAGGAAAAATAATTGAAAATAATTTGACAGGATTGTGCATGACAGTCAATAATCAAGAAGTTTTTTTTAGTATGATTGGAGAATTTAATGCATATAATTTATTGTGTGTTTATGGAATTGCGATGGAGTTAGGAGAAGACAAACAGCAAATATTGGAAATACTTTCTACTTTAAAAGGTGCAGAAGGGCGTTTTGATTATATGATTTCTAACAATGATAAAATTATAGGCATTGTTGATTATGCGCATACACCTGATGCATTATTGAATGTATTGGCAACCATCAATAAATTAAGAACAGGGACTGAGAAATTATATACATTGGTAGGTTGTGGAGGAGATCGAGATAAAACAAAACGACCTGTTATGGCTTTAGTTGCTTGTGAACACAGTGATAAAGTAATTTTCACATCAGATAATCCACGAAGCGAAAATCCCAAAACAATTATTGAAGAAATGGAAGCTGGGGTTCCGGTTCATCAACGAAAAAAATATTTAATAATAGAAGATAGAAGAGAGGCAATTAAATCGGTGTGCAGTATGGCAAATGCAGGGGATATTATTTTGGTTGCTGGCAAAGGGCATGAAAAATACCAAGAAATAAATGGTGTAAAAAATGATTTTGACGACAAGAAAATTTTAATTGAAATGTTTGAACTGTTTAATAACTAATTACTAAAAAAATTAACTATAAAAAATGCTTTATCATTTATTTACATATTTAAGAGAACACTTTAACATGCCAGGAGCAGGAGTGTTTTATTTTATCTCGTTTAGAACGGCCATGGCAATAATTTTATCCTTAATTATTTCATTGGTTTTCGGTAAAAGTTTAATTAAATATTTACATCGCAAACAAATTGGGGAAACGGTTCGCGATTTAGGCTTAGAAGGTGAAAAGCAAAAAAAAGGAACTCCTACAATGGGCGGTATTATTATTATTTCAGCCATTATTATTCCTACGTTATTGTTTGCTAGAGTAGAAAATGTATATATTTTGTTGATGTTGATTTCAACAATATGGTTAGGATTGGTAGGATTTTTAGATGATTATATAAAAGTATTTAGAAAAAATAAAGAAGGATTAGCGGGTCGTTTCAAAATTTTAGGACAAATTGGATTGGGTGTTATTGTTGGGTTGACGATGTATTACAATGAGAATGTTTACATTGTTCGCGAAACCACAGGAGGAAAGCCAGCAGTGTATAGTTCGGTAGATAAAGTGATGAAAGAAGGCATTATCAAGATAGATGAGAAAGGAACAACAAGAACCTATGCTCACGTGAAAAGTGTGGTAACTACAATTCCTTTTGCAAAAAATCATGAAATGAGTTATTCAAAAATAGCCTCTTGGTTTGGTGAAAATGCTATGAATTGGATGACGCCATTGATATATATATTATTTGTAACAGTAATTATTGTAGCCGTTTCAAATGGAGCAAATATTACGGATGGGTTGGATGGTTTAGCCACAGGTACAAGTGCTATTATAGGAATTTGTTTGGCCTTCTTTGCCTACTTATCTGGCCATTTTAATTTTGCTAATTACTTAAACATTATGCCAATTCCAAACTTGGATGAACTGTCTATTTTTATTGGTGCATTTGTAGGAGCTTGTATTGGTTTTTTATGGTATAACAGTTACCCTGCTCAAGTTTTTATGGGAGACACAGGAAGCTTAGCATTAGGAGGAATTATTGCTTCATTGGCTATTATTATTAGAAAAGAATTATTAATCCCAATTATTTGCGGTGTGTTTTTAGTAGAAAATTTAAGTGTAATGATCCAAGTTGGTTATTTCAAATGGACCAAAAGAAAATACGGAGAAGGTCGTCGTATTTTCTTGATGTCACCACTGCATCATCATTACCAAAAGTTAGGATATCACGAAAGTAAAATCGCAATACGTTTTTGGATAATAGGAATTGTATTGGCTGTTTTGAGTATAGTTACATTGAAATTACAATAAGAATAAACTAAGTATTAAGATAAAATGAATTACGAACTTGTCATATTAGGCAGTGGCGAAAGCGGAACAGGTGCGGCTTTGTTGGCTAAACAAAGAGGCTTAACTGTGTTCGTAAGTGACAAGGGGGAAATACCGAATAAATTCAAAAAAGAATTAATAGAGAATTCAATTCCGTTTGAAGAAGGGAAACATACAGAAGAAATCGTATTGTCTGCCAAGGAAATTATCAAAAGTCCTGGTATTCCTGATAAAGTAGAAATAATCAAAAAAATAAAAGCAAATAATATCCTCATCATGAGTGAAATTGAATTTGCATTTAGATATAAAGAAAATAGTAAAATTGTTTGCATCACAGGTAGCAATGGGAAAACAACCACAACAAGTTTGATATTTGATATTTTCAAAAAAGCAAATTTGAATGTTTCTGTAGTAGGAAATATTGGTTTCAGTTTTGCTAGACAAATTGCAATCAATCCGACAGAATGGTATGTAATGGAAATTAGCAGTTTTCAATTAGATGACATTCACACATTCAGACCCGATGTCGCATTAATCATGAACATCACACCGGATCATTTAGATAGATACAATTATGATTTCAATTTATATGTGCAATCAAAATTTAACATCACAAAATTTCAAACAAATAAAGACATAATTATCCTTTGTAAAGACGACAAGGCAAGCATTAATTACTTAGAACAAAATACATTAAACTCAAAAATTATATTTTTTACCATGAACGAACAATTAACTACAGAAGGCGCATACATAGACCAACATCAAATGGTAATAAATTTAAATGGGCAACCATTTTCTATCGATATCAATGAATTGGCATTGAAAGGAAAGCACAATCAATATAACTCAATGGCAGCTGGAATTTCAGCACGTGTGGCAGAAATCAGAGATAGCAATATCAGAGAAAGCTTACGCAATTTTACGGCCATCGAACATCGCATGGAAAGTGTTGCGAGTATAAGAGGAATTGAATTTATTAATGACAGTAAAGCAACCAATTTAAACAGTGTATGGTATGCTTTGGAAAGTATGAATAAACCTACCGTTTTAATTTTAGGTGGTGTAGATAAAGGAAATGATTACAGTGAAATATTTGAATTAGTAGCAGAAAAAGTGAAAGCTATTATTTGTCTTGGGTTAGATAATGCAGCAATTAAAGAAGCTTTCGAATCTATCGTTCCAATCATTGAAACCAACAATACAAATGATGCAGTAAGAGAGGCATATGAACATGCTACTACCGGTGATTGTGTTTTACTTTCTCCAGCTTGTGCAAGTTTTGATTTATTCAAAAATTATGAAGACAGAGGAGAGCAATTCAAAGAGGCAGTGAGAGCACTTTAAAAAAAGAAAACAAAAAAATTAGATAAAATGGCAATGCAACAATTACTTAATAGAACGAAAGGCGACAGAATCATCTGGGGAGTTGTTATTGTACTTTCATTAGTGAGTATTATGGCTGTTTACAGTTCTACGGGTTCATTGGCTTATCGTTTAAATAAAGGTCACACAGAAATTTATTTAATCAAACAAATAGGAACCTTGTTGGCAGGAATGGGAATTATTTATTTTTCTCATAAATTAAAATATACTGTTTATTCTAAAATTGCAATCATTCTTTTTGCAATTAGCATCCCTTTATTATTTTATACATTGTTTTTTGGTACAACTTTAAATGAAGGTTCAAGATGGATTCGAGTTCCTGTTGTAGGTGTAACTTTTCAAACATCCGATTTGGCAAAACTAGGGCTGTTTATGTTTTTATCTAGACAGCTTTCAAAAATTCAAAATGACTTAGATAATTTGAAAAAAATAGCCATCAATATTTTTCTTCCAGTAATTGTTATTTGTGGATTAATCGCGTTGGCAAATTTATCTACTGCTTTAATGATTGCATTTTCTTGCGGAGTGTTGTTTTTTATTGGACGAATTCAATTTAAACATTTATTAATTTTAGGTCTAGCAGGGATTGTATTGTTTGCTTCCATATTTCTGTTTTCTAAAGTAACGGGAATTGGACGTGCTGCAACATGGGAAGCTCGTATCAAGAATTTTAATTCAGATAAAAAAGACGATGTGCCATTTCAAGTACAACAAGCAAAAATAGCCATTGCACAGGGCATGCTATTTGGCAAAGGTGCAGGAAATAGTTCTCAACGAAATTTTTTACCACATCCTTATTCAGATATGATTTACCCAATCATTATAGAAGAATATGGGTTAATCGGTGGTTTGGGGTTGTTGTTTTTATACCTGCTTTTTTTGTGGCGCAGTATATTAATTTTCCGCAGATGCCCTTTTGCATTTGGTGCTTTTTTAGCTGTGGGATTAAGTTTTACATTGGTTTTTCAAGCATTTTTAAATATGGGAGTAGCTGTTAATCTTTTACCAGTAACAGGATTAACATTGCCTTTGGTAAGTATGGGAGGATCATCAATTTGGTTTACTTGTTTTACAATTGGAATTATTTTAAGTGTAAGCAAATTTGTTGAAGAGGCTGAGCCTAATGAAGATATTATTAATGAAAATATAGAAACTGAGCAAGAGTAAAATGAGTCAATTAAAATTCATAATAGCAGGTGGCGGTACCGGAGGACATATCTTCCCGGCTATTGCAATTGCAAATGCATTGAAGCGTTTGCAACCTGATTGTGCAATTTTATTTGTGGGTGCCAAAGGTAAAATGGAAATGGAAAAAGTTCCTCAAGCTGGGTATGAAATTGTTGGATTAGATATTGCAGGATTTAATCGCAGTTCATTATTTAAAAATATTTCTTTGCCTTTCAAATTGGTGAAAAGCTTTTTAGATGCAAAAAAAATCATCAATGAATTTAAGCCAAATGCAGTGGTTGGTGTAGGCGGTTATGCAAGTTTCCCAATGCTATATATGGCACAATTTGCAGGCATTCCAACATTAATACAAGAACAAAATTCATTTGCTGGAAAGAGCAATAAAATATTAGGTAAAAAAGCAAAAGCGGTTTGTGTAGCATATGACAATATGGATTCGTTTTTTCCTAAAAATTCAATCATTAAAACCGGGAACCCTGTTCGTACAAATATTACTACAAGCAATATCAGTAGAGCACAAGGTATTGAATTCTTTAAATTAGATGTAACTAAAAAAATAGTATTTGCGTTTGGTGGTAGTTTGGGAGCGAGAAGTATTAATGAAGCTTTGATCAACGATTTTAAAAATATCATTATTGATAATGCCCAAATTATTTGGCAAACTGGTACGCCTTATTTTGAAAAAGCAAAAGAAGCAGTAAAGGGATTTGAAAGTCAAGTAAAAGTATTTGAATTTATTCGTGATATGGATTATGCATACGCTGCTGCAGATGTATTGATTTCAAGAGCAGGCGCCTCTTCAATTGCTGAATTGGCAATTGTAGGGAAACCGGTAGTATTTGTTCCGTTTCCTTTTGCAAGTGAAGATCATCAAACACATAATGCCATGGCATTGGTAGAAAAACAAGCCGCATTGATTGTAAAAGACAGTGACGTAAAAACCGAATTATTGCAAAAAATAAAATTATTGATGAATGATGATAAGCTCTGCGCTTCCATCAGTGAAAATGTAAAACCATTAGCAATTAGAGATGCAGATACTCAAATTGCTACTAAACTTTTAGAAATAGCAAAATGAATTTAAATAATATAAAGAGTGTTTATTTTGTGGGTATCGGTGGCATCGGTATGAGTGCTTTGGCTCGTTTCTTTAAAGAAAGAAATTGTAAAGTAAGCGGCTACGATAAAACCAATACGCCGTTGACTGAAAAGTTAATGCAAGAAGGAATTGACATTCATTTTACTGAGGATTTAAATTTAATTAATAAAGAAGTTGATTTA
This sequence comes from Bacteroidota bacterium, assembly GCA_947460795.1. Lineage (GTDB taxonomy): Bacteria > Bacteroidota > Bacteroidia > Chitinophagales > Chitinophagaceae > OLB11. The sequence continues at coordinate 5,921 of CANHJA010000083.1, forward strand.
GTAGTTTATACACCGGCTATTCCAAAACAACAAATAGAACTAGTATGGTATCAAGAAAATAATTATCAGGTAGTAAAACGCAGTGATGTGTTGCAATATATTTCAGATGAAATGCAAGCAGTTTGTGTGGCAGGAACTCATGGCAAAACAACTATTTCTACATTGATCTCTCATATACTTCGACATACAGAATATGGTTGCAACGCTTTTCTAGGAGGCATTTCGAGTAATTATGGAGTAAATTATTGGAGTAGTTCAAATAGTTGTGCAGTTATAGAGGCGGATGAATATGATCGAAGTTTTTTAAAATTACATCCACACATTGCCGTAGTAACTGCTATGGATGCAGATCATTTAGATATTTATGGAACAGTAGAAGAAATGGAGCGTTGTTATATTGAATTTGTATCTCAAGTAAAAGATACAGTGATTTATAAACACGGTTTAAAAAATAGTTCGTTGTTTAAAGCACCCAAAAAGGTGTCCTATAGTTTGCAAAATGATGCTGCTACTTTTTATGCAACAGATATCAAGATGCAGAATGGTTCCTACACATTTACATTTAATAAAGAAGGAAATGCATTGGCAACTATTTCATTAAATATTGGTGGAATGCACAATGTAGAAAATTGCATTGCAGCTTTGGCTGTTTGTGATTTGATGAAAGTAGATATGAAAAAAGTAGAATTAGCAATTGCTGATTTTAAAGGAGTGAAACGTCGCTTTGAATATATTTTAAAAAATGAAAAATGTGTTTATATCGACGACTATGCGCATCATCCAGAAGAGTTAAAAATGTTATTAAGCAGTGCGAAAGCCTTGTTTCCAAATAAAAAAGTCAGTGTAGTTTTTCAACCACATTTGTTTACAAGAACTCGTGATTTTGTAGATGGATTTGCTGAAAGTTTAGATCTTGCCGACGAAGTTATCTTATTGGATATATATCCTGCAAGAGAGCTTCCAATTGAAGGTGTAACGAGTGAAATTATACTAAATAAAATGGGGATTAATAACAAACACATTTTGAGTAAAGAAGGGGTAATGAAATGGATTGAGGCATCCAACTTTGAAGTGCTAGTTACAGCTGGTGCTGGTGATATAGATACCCTCATTCATCCAATTAAAAATATATTAGAAAATAAATAATAATGACGGATAGGGCTAAAAAAATAATACGCAATATGTTCTTTTTGTTATCGGTGCCGATAATAATAGGAGCGTATGTGTATGCTCAAAATAGTTCAAAAGGTGAATTCTATAAAGGGTTGATTGTAACTATTGAAAATCCTGAAATTAATTTTGTGACTAAAGATGAAGTAATTAAAATCATTGAAGATTTGGGAATTTACCCAGAACAAACATTGATCAATACAGTTAACTGTAAAGAAATAGAAAAAAATATCGAAAATAATCAATGGGTAAAGTCAGCGGAAATATTTGTTTCAGCCAATAATTTTATAAATGTAAAAGTGCAACAAAAAAATCCTGTAGTTCGTATTCAACAAAAAGACAGCACCGATTATGCTTATTATTTAGATGAATTTGCTAATCCAATTCCTTTAAGCAAAAAATACACACCTCGAGTTTCAGTGGTAACTACAGAGCGATTGGCATTTACTAAAACCGATTTAAAAATGAAATCTGCGATAGTTCAATTGGCTCAATTTATTGACAAAGACACATTTTGGAGTGTAGCAATTTCACAAATTGATGTCGATGCAAAAAATCAACTATTGTTAATTCCAATGATAGGAACTCAAACAATTGTTTTGGGTAGTACAGATGATTTAGAAAATAAAATGGCTCGATTATTTACTTTTTATCAACAAGGTATAAATACTATAAAATGGAGCTTATATGACGAAATAGATTTGCGATTTAAAGGACAAATTGTATGTAGAAATACACGAGGCGAAATTTTAGCAGAAGATCCATATGCAAAGGAAATTCCTAAAGCGAAACAAGATGCACAAAAAGCAATTTCAACTCCTAAGCAAGATGCTGCTAAAAAAGAAGTGCCAAAAGTAAAAGTTGAAAAGACAGCAAATAAAAAACCGGAATCTAAGAAAGCACCTGCTGAAATGAAAAAAAAGGAGGTTGTCAAAGAATCAAAAAAACAACCTAGCGCAACTAAGTCAAACAATAATAAACAAACAAACTAAAAACTTAAAAATAGATATTATGCAAAAAGAAAATCCTGTAATCGTTGGTCTAGATATTGGTACCACAAAAATTGCATGCATCGCTGGTCGTAAAAATAAATTCGGGAAACTAGAAATTTTAGGTTTCGGAAAATCAGACAGCAGTGGCGTAACTCATGGTATGGTCTTGAATATTGAAGATTGTATAAAGTCGATACATGTTGCATTGGATATGTGTATGGCTAGCAATCCTAATTTAACCATAAAAGAAGTTTATGTAGGCATTGCAGGTCATCATATTAAAAGTATTCAAACTCATGGAGACCGAGTTTTAGCAAATATTGAAGAAGAAATTCGTAAAGAAGATATAGATAGTTTGTTGAAAGATCAATACAAAACCTTCCTTCCTTCTGGTGATCAAATCATTGATATTATTCCTCAAGATTTTACAGTAGATTCATTGTCAGGTTTTTCAATGCAAGAAGTTATTGGCATGACAGGTATCAAAATCGGTGCTAATTTTCATATTGTTACAGGTGATAAAACGGCAATTAGAAATATACATCGTTGTGTAACTCGTGCCGATTTAAGTACGAAAGATTTAGTGTTGCAACCATTGGCCTCAGCTGCTGCAGTAATGTGTCCTGAAGATTTTGAATCAGGTGTAGCAATTGTTGATATTGGTGGTGGAACAACTGATTTAGCAGTGTTTCATGAAGGTATGTTAAAACATACGGCAGTTATTCCAATTGCTGGTGTGAATATTACGAATGACATTCGTCAAGGTTTGGGTGTATTGCGTTCTCAAGCAGAACAAATGAAAACACAATTTGGAATGGCATTGGCAGACGAAGCAAAATCAAATGCGTTTATTACTATTCCTGGTTTAAAAGGGCAACAACCGAAAGAGCTTTCAGCTAAAAATTTAGCGCACATTATTCAATGTCGTATGGAAGAAA
>CANHJA010000084.1 GCA_947460795.1 Bacteroidota bacterium
TAGAAATTTAGCAATTTAGTTCTAAATGAACTTTTATAGTATCTATATATTTTTTTGTACTAAATTTGAAGTTTAATGCTTTTAAATCTCACATTAGTCAATTTTTAAAACAGTATTGGCCATAGATAGGACTACATAAAAACAACAAAATTCAATAACAATGAACTACATTAAACTGACAGTTTTAATATTTGTACTTTTCCTTTTCGGATGCAATCAAACTGCAAAAGAATCAAATGAAAATTCTGCTCCTAAAACAGAAGACACACTAGTACAACAAGAGAATCCTAATGACAACGAAAAACTTGCTGATGATAAAATAAAAAGTATCAATAATGTTATTGAGGTTTTAAAATCGAATAATATTGATAAAATATCAAACATTATTCGCTTCCCGTTAGACAGAGAATATCCTATACCAAGTATTAAAAACAAAAAAGAATTTAAAAAGAGATTCAATGAGGTTTTTGACAAAATTCTTATTGACAAAATAGCTAATTCTAAAATTGAAAACTGGTCAGAAGTCGGTTGGAGAGGAATAATGTTAGGCAATGGTGTTTTGTGGATGGCTAATTCTGACGGAATAATTACCTCAATCAACTATCAAAGCAACATTGAAAAAAAGCTTAGAAGTGATTTAATTTCAATTGAAAAAGAAAATGTACACAATTCATTAAAGACATTTAATATTCCAAAATACAAAATAAAAACAAAAAAATATTTAATTAGAATTGATAAACTGAGTGACAATATATTCAGGTATGCTTCTTGGAAAATTGGTGCAGACGAGTCCTCAAAACCTGATATAATTATAAACAACGGAACATTGGATTTTGATGGTAGTGGAGGAGATCATTTTTTTACTTTTGTAAAAGAAAACTATACTTACAAAATATATAGAAATATTATGGGAGAAAAAAATACACCAGATATAACTCTTGAAGTTGAAAAAGGCGGAAAAATAATAGTAACAGAAGATGGACAATTAGTCAAATAAATAACAATATCCACTTACTTTAGTATTACAAAGTACCAGATTAATTCCAAGCTTAAGTATTAGACAATTTGGCTATTTGAACCTAATTATTTAAGTTTACAAGTGAAAAATCTTATTATTCTTTCTTTTGTTTTGATGTTGAGAAAAATAATCGGTGTTAAAAAACGAATGATTTATATAAAAAAGTTTTGTGTCTGTTACAGCGTCACTCCATATAAACTAAGAAGCAATGGAAAATAAAATAAACCATAAAGAAGATGAATTGCCTTCAAACAATATGCTAGAAGAAGAACAAGCCAATTATAGAGAACCGTCTGAGTTGCCTGCAAATTTAAATCCACAAGTAAAGAATGAGGAAAACAACTTGTATAGCGATAAACTTGAGAAATTAATTGATTTTGCTTTAACAGATGGGACACTTACAGAAAAAGAAAAGCAAATATTATTTAAAAATGCTGAGGCTGAAGGAATAGACCTTGATGAATTTCAAATGGTATTGGATGCAAAAATCCATCAAATTCAATCAAGAAAAACGAGCATTCAAGAAAAAGAGAATGAACCCAAATCGGATAAATTTGGGGATGTGAATAAATGTCCTGCTTGTGGAGCAGTTGTAATTTCTTTTACATCAAAATGTGCAGATTGTGGAAGCGATTATACAAATATTGAAGCAAATGCTTCTATTCAGAAATTATTTAAAATGTTGGATGAAGTAGAGAGTCAGAGAGATGATCAAATAACTGCTTCATCTATTTTAGGTGGATTGTTTAATAATGGAATTGGAGGTGGCGCTTTATCAAGTATACTTGGAGGTGGAAACAAAACAGATAAAAGAAAAAAAGAAATTATTTCAACTTTTCCGATTCCAAACACTAAAAATGATATTTTAGAATTTTTAACTTTAGCATTCCCTAAAGCAACTCAAAAAGGAAATTTTTTAACCAAAAACAATCCTGAGAATATAGATCACAATGAATTTGTGCCTGTATGGAAGGCAAAGACTGAACAAATAATCATGAAAGCAAGATTTGCTTTGAAAGAGGATAAAAAAACGTTGGATGAAATTAATTATTATGCAAATCAACTGGGTATAAAATAAACTTCAAATAAAAATAAACGATGGGATTATTTAGTAAAAAAAATGAAGGTGGATTAATGGACGTAATTCGTTGTGACAAACAAGAATATCTTGTTTGGAAGTGGCGGCCAGATAGCACATCCTTTAACGAAAGCAAAAAAGAAAATGCCATTCGTTTTGGAAGCAAATTGCGTGTTAAAGATGGAGAATTAGCTGTGTTTGTTTATAAACAACAAAATGGAGAATTACATGATTTTATTGTTGGGCCATTAGAAGACACAATAAAAACAGGCAACTTCCCTATTCTTACCAATATTGTTGGAGCTGCATTTGGTGGCAATTCTCCATTTCAAGCAGAGGTTTATTTTATTAATTTATCAGGAAATATTCAACTTAAGTTTGGCATTCCATATTTTGATATTTATGATCCACGTTTTATGGATTTGGGCATCCCTTGCTCTGTGAGAGGTACCATTACATTTAATTTGACTGATTATCGAAATTTCATAAAACTGAATCAATTAATGAATTTTGAAATCGAAGATTTTCAAAATCAAATAAAAGATTTATTCATCCGAAAAGCTAAATCAGTCGTTCTAAATATACCAGCTGATACAGGAATTTCTGTTATGCAAATAGAAAGAAAAATTGATGAAATTACTGCACTTATTCAATTAAAAATAGCATCAGAATTTAATAACGATTTTGGAGTAAATTTAAAACGTATAGATATAGCAGCTATTGAGCTTGACAAAGAACATTCGAATTATTTACAATTAAAAAAATCAACTGTAGACCAACAAACCAAACTTGCAGAAGCTCAAACTACAATTGGAATTGCAAACTTAGAGGAAAGCATGCGCATTCAACGAAAGGATGTAGAAATGCAAGTAGAAGGGAAAAATATAACTGTACATCAGATTAACCAACAAACAGAAGTTTTAAAATCTGCTTCAGAGAGTTTAGGCACAATGGGAAATGTAGGTGGTGGAATGAATACAACTGGATTAATGACCGGTATGATGATGGGTAGCGCTATAGGAAATCAAATGGCTGGTATGATGAATAACATAAATCAAACCCCACCTCCTTTACCAAAAGCACTATATCATATTGCACTGAATGGACAAGCAGGAGGACAGCATACACTTGAACAATTAAAACAACTTGTTATAAGTGGTCAATTTACTAAAGAACATCATGTATGGAAAGAAGGAATGACAGCTTGGGAATTAGCCAGTAGTTTTTCAGAAATAGCACAATTATTTTCAGCAGTTCCTCCACCACCTCCAACAGTTTAATAAAATACAAAATGAAACTAGATAAAATATACTCAGGAATTACAATCTTATTATGCTTTTTGATTTCCTACGCATTTTATAGTTACGCACCATTACATGCAAAAATGTTGCATACTATTGGCTCATTTATTTTTTTACTAATTACGGGCCTAGGCTTAATTGCAACAAAATTCAATGAACAAAGAACTACGATAAATATAAAAACAGTTTCAGGCGTTTTTTTCATTTTAGGAATTATACTAAATATTATTAGTAGTATTTTTCATTTTAACCTACCTGCTTATATTATAATTGCAGGAATTTCATTGACTGTTTATTTTCTGATTGTATACTCAATTGAAAAGCAAAGACAATAGGTAAATAAATTTAAAAAAGTAAGTTATTCTATTTAGCCAAAATGAAAAGTAAAGTTTTAAATTTTCTACTAGTAATCTCTTCACTTTGCGGTTATTTAGAATGGGGAGGAAATCAGCATATCTTTCTTTTCAAAGCAGAAGCAAAAATTATTGCAACGCTATTTACAAATCCTGTTGCGGCATTACATCCTTTTACAATTTTCCCCATTCTTGCTCAAATTCTTTTATTAAATACATTATTTCAAAAGTCACCCAGTAAAATATTGACATATATTGGCATTGCAGGTTTGACACTGCTCCTGGGATTTATGTTTATTGTGGGAATCATCAGTTCAAATTATAAAATAGTTATTTCAACCATTCCATTTATATTTATTTCCATATTAGCTATCAAACATTTAAGAAATATAAATGAGAGAAAGAATCTGGATAATGATTTTTCTTAATTTTACTCTAAATATCTATTTAAAAATTGATTTAATCAAAATATAGAATCAAAGCAAAAAAAAAACAACTTCAAGTCATTTTTTTGTAAATTTGCTGAAATTTATTAGTTGGATGTATATACGTTTACTTTGGGTAGTTTCATTAGTCTGTTTTTTGATCGCTTGTAACAATCAAGAAAAAGATAAATTGGCTACCACGGACTCGTTTAAAGAAACTTTCGCTATATCTCAACAAATTAAAGAAAAACCGAATGATGCTTCCCTTTACTTTAAAAGAGGCCTTATTTATAGAAGCATTCTACAAGACTCTTTGGCCTTATCAGATTTTTATCAAGCGGTTAAATTAGATTCAACCAAAGCAAATTACCACAGCGCAATTGGCGAATTGATGTTTGATCATAAAGATATTTCAAGCAGTGTAAAATGGATTCAAAAAGCAATAGAATTGAACCCTAAAGATGAAATTGCTCATTTAAAAATGGCGAATCTTTTCATGTTTACCGAAGAATATCCAAAGGCTTTTGTAGAAATCAATACCGTTCTTCGTCAAAATGTATATAATGCAGAAGCTTATTTCTTAAAAGGCATGTGCTATAAAGGATTAAAAGATACAAACAAGGCAATTTCTAGTTTTCAAACGGCTGTGCAAACCGAACCAAAATATGTTGATGCACACATGCAATTGGCCTTAATTTATGAACGCAGAAATGACGAAATGGCTCTAAGCTATTTTGAAAATGCTTACAAATCAGACACTACAGATTTAACGCCTTTATATGGCAAAGCAATGTTTTGGCAAAATCAAAATAAATTTGATGAAGCTAAAAAAATATTTATAAGAATAGTAGGCATTAATAGACAATATCCAAAATCATATTACAACATGGGTTGGATGCTTCTGCAAGAAGACTCTACTGAAAAAGCAATTCGTCAATTTAATATTGCGATTGAAGTAAAACCAGATTATGCAGATGCCTATTTTAACAGAGGATTGTGTTTTGAAATTCAACAAGATTATCAAAATGCCATTCATGATTATAACCAAGCAATTAATTTCAATCAAGACAACAATAATTATCAAATTGCTTTAAAAAGAGCAACACAAAAAACAACTAAATAAATATGGCACTTATAGCTCCTTCCGTTTTATCAGCAAATTTTTTACAACTTAGCAACGACATTAAAATGATCAATGAATCTGAAGCTGATTGGTTTCATTTAGATGTTATGGATGGACGATTTGTACCAAATATTAGTTTTGGTTTACCAGTAATTGCAGCCATCAAAAAAGAAGCAAAAAAAGTGATGGATGTGCATTTAATGATAGAAGAACCAGGAAAATATGCTGAAGAATTTAAAAATGCAGGTGCAGATATTTTAAGTGTTCATATAGAAGCATGCCCTCATTTACATAGAAACTTACAACAAATAAAATCATTGGGAATGAAAACCGGTGTGGCCATAAATCCGCATACACCTGTTCAACAAATGTTTGACGTTTTGCATGATGTAGATGTAGTTTGTATGATGAGTGTAAACCCGGGTTTTGGTGGTCAAAAATTCATTGAGTATACACTCGAAAAAATCAAACAATTAAAAGCTGAAATTACACGCAGAGGCACAAACACGTTAATTGAAATCGATGGTGGAGTTACACTTGCCAATGCCAAACAAATTATTGATGCTGGCGCAGATGTTTTAGTTGCTGGAAACACAGTATTTGGATCTCAGAATCCTACTGAAACCATTGCTGCATTAAAGAAGATTTAAGTATTTTCATGCAAAAACTAAAGGCCATATTGACTCTCATACGATTTCCAAATTTGGTTTTTATTTTTTTGACGCAAATAGTAGCCTATCGTTTTATTGTTTGTCCTGCAGTTACTAGCAATTTCAAACTTCCAACTTTAAGTTTACAATGCGCTACCCTACTTTATTTTAGTACTGTTTTAATTGCTGCCGCAGGGTATATTATCAATGATTATTTTGATATGGGAATCGACATGGTGAATAAGCCCCATAAAATGACCATAGAAAAATTCTTTAGCAGACGCCGAATTATAATTTGGCATATCCTTTTAAATATTTTAGGCTTGATGATAGCCGGATACATTGCTTATCATTTTGTAAAACTTCGTTTTTTAAGTGTTCAAATTTTATGTATTTTTTTATTGCTCGTTTATTCAACTACTTTTAAACGAAAACTCCTTTCAGGAAATTTAATTATTGCCATTTTAACTTCTCTAACCCTCTATACTGCAGCTTTATATGAGCCTAAATTTCATTTATATGATTTTAAAAACAGTTATTCAGTTTCTCTTTGGATCTATCTATTATTTTCATTTTGCATCACGTTTGTGAGAGAAATTATTAAAGATATAGAAGATGTAAAAGGCGATTTAGTTCAAAAATGTGAGACAATTCCATTGGTATTTGGTATCAATCGTGCGAAAAATATTGTCTTTTTAATTGCATTTATTTTGATCTCAATTATTTTTTTAGCAAGTCTGTTTTTATTGCATGCTAATATTATTTTAAAAAGTACCTTACTCCTTGGCATCGTATTTCCCTTATTCATTACATTGTATTTATTATGGAAGGCAAACACATCAAAGCAGTTTCATCAAATTAGTACATACATTAAAATCATAACGTTCATTGGTATTTTATCCATGACATTAATTTAAAATAAATGCCCAATACAAATTATATTTTGGCGTCTAAATCGCCACGAAGAAAACAATTATTAGAATTGGCAAATATTCAATTTGAAATAATAACTGAAAATACGATTGAAGATTTCCCAAATGATTTAGAAATATCAAACGTGCCAGTTTTTATAGCTAAAAACAAAGCCTATGCAGTCTTTCAAAATAATTTAGATCGAACAATAATAGCTGCAGATACGATTGTTGTTTTAGAAAATAAAATTATTGGAAAACCCAAAGATCGAATGGATGCAATTGATATTTTGACCTCATTATCTGGTAAAACACATGAAGTGATCACGGGTGTCGTTGTTATGAATCAACATAAAACAATTGAATTTTATGACAAAACAAAGGTTTCATTTCATGATTTAACACATGATCAAATTGTGTATTATGTAGACACCTTTAAACCCTTCGATAAAGCTGGAGCATACGCCATTCAAGAATGGATTGGTGCAATAGGCATTCAATCTATTCAAGGATGTTTTTACAATGTAATGGGATTGCCAATTAGTAAGTTAATACAGGTATTAAAACCTTAATAATTCGCATTATTTTCAATGGTAAATATTCCAAGACTGTCTTTCCCTAAAGAAGTTTTTGTACCTTTTAAAAAAGTAGTATAATAATATCCTGGTTTCAAAGCATATCCGTAATAATGATACAATGCGTTACCATTCAACGAGTTTGAAACATCAAATTCTGTGAAACCTGATTGAAATTCTAAATATTCACTGTGTTGACCATTGGCAAAATTCAAGAACTGAATGCTCGAATCTCCTGTTTTATATACATCTACCAAGCCATTATCTTTTGATAAATTTAAAAACCGCATTTTACAAGCCGAACCAAAAGGAGCTATAAAAACCTCTTTCACAAATTTTATTTTCAAATCAGCTAATGAATCGTATACAAAAACTGAATACGATTTTTTATCTTCTACGATAATCGAAGTATCAATTAATAAATTTCCTACTGCATCTTTAATTTGCAATTTGTGATTGGTTGCAATATATTCTCTAAATAAACTGTAATTTAAATATTCTACATTGGTTGCATATACTTTTTCATAATCAATAAACATATTTAAATCCCCAATTGTGGAGGACGCGTTTATTAAACGAACCCTTCCTTTTACATCTACAATTCTAGATGGTTTACATGATGCAAAAAGTAAAGCAATTGCTACAAAAAAAATTATTTTTTTCATAATTTAAAGATAAAACTAAAAACGAATTAATTGATAAAATTGCAATAAAATAATCTTTCTTATGAGTAAGTTTATCGCAATAATTAAAAACTAGGATTTTTTAATTGATCTATGAAATATGAAATTAAGTATGGTTTAAAAACGAACGGGAAAATAAAACCAAATAATGCCCCATAAAAATGAGCATCATGACCAATATTATCAGTACCTTTTCGGCTCATATAATTTGAATAAACTAAATACAATACCGCATAAATAATAGCTGGAACTTTTATAAAATAAATATAAATAGAACTCCAAGGCTCAAAAACTACGGTTGCGTACAAAACAGCAGAAACTGCACCACTGGCTCCTAACGAGCGATAATAATAATCATCCTGATGCTTTTTATAGCTTGGCAAACTAGAAGCAATGAGTGCTAAAATATAAAATAAAGGATATACAATTATATTTCCAAAAATCGAATTGAAAGCACTTTCTACATATCGGCCAAAGAAAAACAACGTAAGCATATTAAACAACAAATGTTGCAAATCTGCATGAATAAAACCATGGGTTATAAAGCGCCAAAATTCTCTTTTGTTTTTTATATCTACAGGATAAAACATACACTTATTCAGCAAGTCCACATTTTGAAAAGCACCAAAAGAAACCAATGCAGTGATTCCAATCAGGATATACGTAA
>CANHJA010000085.1 GCA_947460795.1 Bacteroidota bacterium
ATTGGACGCCCGGAAACCCTACCGGCGATGGAACCGTTTCTATATCTGGTTTAACTGCTGGCTCATATACTTGCACCGTAACCGATGCGAATGGTTGTGATGCAGCAACGTCATTTAATATAACTGAACCATCTGCATTAGCTGTGTCTATTTCTTCACAAACAAATATTTCATGTAATGGAGGAATCGATGGGACTGCTTCAGCGAGCGTAATTGGGGGGACTCCATCTTATACATATTCATGGTCTCCTAGCGGTGGTACAGGAGCAACGGCTGTTGGATTATCAGCAGGAAATTATACATGTACTGCAACCGATTTGAATGGTTGTTTAGCGACTATCTTTACTAGTATAATTGAGCCAGCTGCAATTCCTGTAACCAATATGTCTCAAAGTATTTGTCAAGGTGCTAGTTACTTATTTAATGGAAATAATCTGACTAATGCAGGCAATTATGTAGACACATTGGCTAGTATAGCAGGATGTGATAGTGTAGTAAATTTAACTTTAACAATACTCAACACTCCATCCGCACCAACTGTAATTAATGATACTGTATGCGCACCAGGTGGTATTGTAAATTTAACTGCATCGGGAGTGGGTTTTGGAATCAATTGGTACGATGCTATAACCAATGGGAATTTATTATTTACTGGTTCAACATATAGTCCAAATGTTACCTCAACAACCAACTATTTTGCTGAAATGGTTGGAGGTGTTCAAGATCAAATAACCACAACATTTGCATCAGGAAATAATCATAGAGGAAATATTTTTGGAATAACGGCTTTAAATACTGTTCAAATAGATTCGTTTTATGCAAGTCCAATGGGAACTACCAATATGGAAATATATTATCGTCCTGATAATTATATGCTAACCCCTGGCTCTGCTACTTCAAGTGCAGGTTGGACATTACTAGGCTCTGCCAATAACGTAGTTCCAGCAGCAGGAGGTACTCCAGTTCCTATCTCTGTAAACGTGACTATTCCTGCTGGACAAACGTATAGCTTTTATGTAACTTCAACTAATACAAATGTTTCTTTGGATTATTCAAATGGGACAGCTCAAGGTAATGTATTTACATCTAATGCAGACCTGCAGTTTCTTGAAGGAGTTGGTTTGGAGTATCCGTTTACAAATGGAACAAGTAGTTTGTATACACCTCGTATATTTAACGGAAAAATTATTTACTCTATACCTAGTACATGTGCTTCATCAAGAACAACAGCTACTGCTTTTGTCAATCAATTTTCATCTCAAGTACCTGCGCCAGAATTATTGTACTATAATTTTAATGGGAGTGGATCATCTGTGCCTAATTTAGCTCTAAATCCTCCGGCTGGTACTGCAACCGCAACTATTTCAGGAGCTGTTGTACAAGGATCTACAGGGCAGTCTGGTGGTGCATTAATAGGGTCTGGTATTAGTTCATCTTCAGATTATTTAAACACTGGTTATGCAACTAATTTAACAAATACATCTTGGACGATATCTTTTTGGAGTGCTGATTTTGGAAATCCGACAAGCTTGTATTATATTTTTGGTGATGCAAGTGCCAATAGCTTCAGATGTTTTACCAATGGCGTTGCTGGCCCTAATAACTGGATTTTAAGAGGAACTGGGATTGCTGATGTATTGATAAATGGAGGTGCAACTGCAACTCCAACACTAAATACTTATGTGTATAATGCTGCATTAAATAATATTAAAGCCTATAAAGATGGGGTATTAGTAAATACAGTAGCACAAAACGCATTAAATATTGTTGGTCCAGGTCCGTTTAAAGTAATGGGGTATAGTAGTAATATTGGAGCACCTAATGGTGGAAAATTAGATGAATTTAGACTATACAACCGTGCTTTGACTGATGCAGAAGTATTAGCACTTTTTAGCCCTACATTCTCTATAACTGCTACAAGTACTCCTGCTTCTCCAGCTATAATTTGTGCAGGTAATAATGTAACATTAAATGCCAATGAACTATCCGGTAACATCTCATATTCATGGATGCCAGGTTCAATTGCGGGGGATACTGTAAATATAAATCCAACTACAACAAATAATTATACTGTTACAGCAACAGATGTTAACGGATGTACGCTCACAAGTAGCGTAAATGTAGCAGTTTTAAATACTTCACTATTATCACAAGCTGCCGCTAACAATGCAACAAGTATTACTGGTAATTCGAATCAAACATTTATTCAATTTGATGGTATTTCAAATACTTACACAGATGCAAGTTGTAATACGATAGCAACAGTAAATGATGGTGCGGGCGGTAATGTATTGGGGTCAACGATTTCTACTGTTGAAGTAGATCCAACTGTGCAAACCTTTAACAGCCAACCATATGCTCGTCGTCATTATTCTATTGTGCCAACCAATCAAGGTGCAGCTACAGTTACTTTGTATTTAACACAAGCTGATTTTGATGATTATAATGCCAATAACGGAACTTATTTAGATATGCCAACTGGTCCTACTGATGTTTCTGGAATATCGAATGTTAGAATTACACAAGTGCATGGTGCTGGTGTATTAGGAGTAGATTTAGCTGTAGTAATTACACCTACTTTAGCGTGGGATGCTGCCAATAATTATTGGACTGCAACTTTCCCAGTGGATAGTTTTAGCTCGTTTTATTTCCATACAGTAAATCCTTTAAACTCAGCATTGCCAGTTACACTATTATCTTTCACAGGTAAAAAAGAAGAAGTCGTTAATCATTTAAATTGGATTACTTCATCTGAACAGAATAGTGCCTATTTTAATATTCAACGCAGTGCAGATGGAAGAAAATTTACTACAATTGATAAAGTGAATTCGAAAGCAATAAATGGCAATTCAGTAACAAAAATTGCCTACGAATTCATTGATAGCAATCCGAAAACAGGACATAATTATTATCGATTACAAATGGTAGATATAGACCAAAGAAAAACTGAAAGCAATGTGATTGATTTATTTAGATCATTAGAGGGGGGAATTGTTAATGTTTATCCGAACCCAACGACATCTTTATTAAATATAGATATGACGGCTAATACAGGGGATAAAATTTTCATTAAACTTTCTGATTTAAGTGGTAGAGTTCTTAAAGTGCTAGACATAAACGCAGCACAAGGAATCAATTCTATCCCATTAGACATGAATGAAATAAGTGCTGGCTTATATATGTTACAAGTAATTCAAAATAATGAATTTATTGCGGCTCAAAAAATAGAGAAAAAATAAGTAGCATAAAATATATATTTTAAAATACGCTCCCATTAGGAGCGTATTTTTTTGAAAATAATAAATACTTGAAAGCATTGATTCCTAAAACTTTTATAATGATAAATAGTTCAATATGGTAGTCGATTGAAAACTTTCATCAGGTAAAGCAAAAAAAATCCCTCTTTAAAAAGAGGGATTTTAAAAGGTTCTTTTTTTGCAATCATTTTATGCAGGTGTATTTGCATTGTTGTTGCTGTTGCCGCCACCTGTGTTTGGAAAAAATTGTTTTAATTCATCCACTTTAGTGTCATAGCCAGAGCCCGGCATGGTGCCCATTTTGTATTTTGAGTAATCGTAGTCGAGTAATGCATTTTGATAATTGTCAAAATCATGCATGCGTTTTGTTTCTTCACAAGATTTTGAAAGGCTCATTAAACGAATCATGACCGCCTCTAAAAATTTTCGATCTGTGTAATCGGCCGTAAATTCTACCCAATCTACGTCAGGGCTTTTTAAATTTGGTTGATTGTTTTGATAGTCAAATACTTTATTGACTAATAATTTGTTGGCTTCATTAATAGATCCAAACCGTTGGTTTTCGTCTGGGTCTAAGTTTTGAAGTTTGGGCTGTAAAATGGTTTCAATTTGAACCATCAACGAAGTGATTTGTGCTTGCTCTGCAGCACTAAAATGTTTTTGAATGATGTCTTGTGTAGGCATAGTTTGTTGGTTTAAGTTATTTAATAGAAATTTTCATTTACTAAATTATGCAGGTTTAATAACAAAAACAAATAAAAGAAATCGTTTTGTGATAATTTTATGAAACCTAAAAACATACGTTCTGCTAGTCAAACACTTAGGTTTGATAACCTAATATTTTACGTAGTGGGTTTAATAGTTTAAGTCTTTCAACCATAAATTTTAAGTAATATAACCTAACATTTAGGGTTAGATACCTAAAAGTTTAGGTATCTAACCCTAAAAATATAAGCTTCTAACCTAAAACGTTGGGTCTAGTCACGCAAATGTTTGGTATTATTTGTCCAAACGGTTTTGTTTCAACGCAATGTGGGAGGTAAATGATTGTCAATAAGGATGTTGTATTGCTTATAAATTGCACCTTATTCTAGCTATAAATTATACAAATTTGAAATAGATAGAAACCCTTCCGCTACGTGCTTAAATTTGCTAACTCTCGTCTAGTTTCTCACAACTATGCCTTAAATTCGCATTTCAAGAAACAACCAGCATGGCAAAGAAAATAGATTTAGAATTTAATAAAAACGAAGACGGATTGAAATTGTTAGTCAGTGACATGAAAAAAAAATTGGCTAAAATTGAAAAAGGCGGCGGCGATAAGTCAATGGCTAAACAACATGAAAAAGGGAAGCTAGGTCCTCGTGAGCGCATTCAATTATTGATCGATAAAAATTCTACGTTTGTTGAAATGATGGCATTTGCAGGTTTCGAAATGTATGAAGAACATGGCGGTTGTCCGGCTGGAGGAACAGTGGCTGGTGTAGGTTATGTAAAAGGTCGTCAGTGTGTAATTGTGGCAAATGATCAAACGGTAAAAGCAGGTGCCTGGTTTCCAATAACAGGAAAAAAGAATTTGCGTTTGCAAGAAATGTGCATCGAAAATAAATTACCAATCATATATTTAGTGGATAGTGCAGGGGTGTATTTGCCAATGCAAGACGAAATTTTTCCAGACAAGGAACACTTCGGTAGAATATTTAGAAACAACGCTCGCATCAGTGGGATGGGTATTACGCAAATATCGGCAGTGTTTGGAAGTTGTGTTGCTGGAGGTGCGTATTTGCCAATCATGAGCGATGAAACATTGATGGTTGAAGAGCATGGATCTATTTTTTTAGCGGGTCCTTATTTAGCAAAAGCAGCTATTGGTGAAGATGTTGATATTCAAACTTTAGGAGGTGCAAAAACGCATACCGAAATCAGTGGCATTGCCGACTATAAATTCAAAACTGAAAAAGAATGCATTGAACAAATTCGCAGAATCATTGATAAAATTGGCAAGCCCGAAGATGCAGGTTTTGATAGAGTAAAACCAGTGTTGCCTTTAAAAGACATGAAAGAAATTTATGGCTTTGTGGCACCAGAAAATAACAAGCCTTATGATGTGGTGGATGTGATTGAACGCTTGGTCGATAATTCTGAATTTGATCAGTTTAAAAAAGATTATGGTAAAACCATCGTATGTGGTTATGGCCGGGTAGATGGTTGGGCTGTGGGCATTGTTGCCAACCAACGCAAGATTGTAAAAAGTGGTAAAAATGAAATGCAATTAGGGGGTGTAATTTACAACGACAGTGCCGACAAAGCCGCTCGTTTTATTATGAATTGCAATCAAAAGAAAATTCCTTTGGTGTTTTTGCAGGATGTAACTGGCTTTATGGTAGGGAGTCGCAGCGAGCACAGTGGGATTATTAAAGACGGAGCAAAATTAGTGAATGCCGTTTCAAATTCTGTGGTTCCCAAAATCACTATTATCATTGGCAATTCTTACGGTGCCGGAAATTATGCTATGTGCGGAAAAGCCTACGATCCTCGATTTATTTACGCTTGGCCAAATGCAAAAATTGCGGTGATGGGTGGCGAACAAGCAGCCAAAGTTTTATTACAAATTCAAGTTGCTTCATTGAAGGCGAAAGGGGAAATTATTACACCCGAAGTTGAAAAAGAAATGTTGGATAAAATCATCGCTCAATACAATAAACAAACCACTTCGTATTATGCAGCTGCTCGATTGTGGGTAGATGCTATCATTGATCCTATTGAGACAAGAACCGTGATTTCAGAAGGCATCAAAGCAGCCAATCATGCACCCATTGAAAAGGAAATGAATGTGGGTGTTTTTCAAGTGTAATAAGCGATATTCTATGTTCGATAAAGTTAACTCCACGCATTTTTGTGTGGAGTTTTTTTTATGGAGTTCAGCACAATTTCTTAGTGCTTTTAAATCTATACGATCGTTGACTAAAACAAGGTCAGTATTTCATTTATTTTTACTGCTTTTAAATCAAGGTCACAATTTGCAAAGTCTTTGTAGTTTTTTCCATTCAACCAATCCTGTTCATTTTGAGGCGTTAAAATAATGGGCATTCGTTTTTTTGTATTGTGAATTTCACTCATCAGTTTATTGGCTTCAGTGGTTACCATCGAGTAGGTTTGTATTATCTCACCTGTTTTATTATCCACCCATTCGCTCCAAATGCCAGCAAAAGCAAATGCATCATGATTGGGCAATGAAATATGAAATTGTTGTTTTGCTTTTCCTTTTTTATCCAGCCATTGCCACTCCATAAATCCATCGGCTAAAATCAAACAGCGTTGTTGTATGCAATTTTTAAAAGAAGGTTTTTCATCCAAGGTTTCAATTTTTGCATTCAAGGTGTATTGTTGAATGGATTTTTCTTTGCTCCAATTCGGAATAAGTCCCCATTGAAACAACTCCATTTTAGTTTTATTTTTTGAAGAGATAACAGGGGTTTTGGGAAACGTAAATCCATTGAATAAATCACCCGAAATATCCAATTCATCATTTAGATCAACTTTAAAACGTTCTGCTAATTCTTCTTTAGATTTCTTTTGTGTAGTATGGTAGCACATTCTTGTTGCAAGTTAATTCATCCCTTTTGTATTTATAAAATAACGCAGGGCTTTTTGCAATTAAAATTTTTAGTAGAATCCAAAATCTCATACCTCCCAACTCCCATCTCAAATACCAACATCATTTATTATCTTTGCGCCATGTCAGATAAAAAAGTAATACTCGATTCAGGAATAGAAATTAAACCTTTATATACAGAGGCGAATATTGAAAAAGAAATGCCCGGTCAGTTTCCTTACACTCGTGGTGTGCACGAAGGAATGTATACCGCAAAACCTTGGACGATGCGTCAGTATGCAGGTTTTAGTACAGCAGAAGCCAGCAACGAGCGCTATCACTTTTTATTAAACAATGGCGTAAATGGATTGAGCGTAGCCTTTGATTTGCCAACACAAATTGGTTACGACAGCGACGATGCAATGGCCAATGGGGAAGTAGGAAAAGTGGGGGTAGCGGTTGATACCATCGAAGATATGGAGCGATTATTCAAAGGAATTAATTTGGAAACCGTGAGTACATCTATGACGATCAATGCATCGGGTTTTATTTTATTAGCGTTATATATTGCTTTGGCAAAACGCCAAGGTGCCGATATTAAAAAGATTTCTGGAACCATTCAAAATGATATTTTAAAAGAATATGCTGCAAGAGGAACCTACATTTATCCTCCAAAGCCGAGCATGCGATTGATTACCGATATATTCGAATATTGCAGCAAGGAAGTTCCAAAATGGAATACCATTTCCATCAGTGGATACCACATTCGCGAAGCTGGAAGTACCGCTGTGCAAGAGTTAGCATTTACATTGTCAAACGGGAAAGCCTATTTAAAAGCAGCCATTGAAAAAGGGTTGGATATTAATGTGTTTGCAAAACGTTTGTCGTTTTTCTTCAACGCACACAATCATTTATTTGAAGAAGTAGCAAAGTTTAGAGCAGCTCGTCGCATTTGGGCAAACATTACTAAAGAACTAGGAGCAACCAATCCAGATGCTCAAAAATTGCGTTTTCATACACAAACGGGTGGCAGTACGTTAACGGCTCAACAACCCATGAATAATATTGTTCGTGTAACCATTCAAACATTGGCAGCAACGTTAGGAGGTACGCAAAGTTTGCATACCAATGGGTTCGATGAAGCGTTGAGTTTGCCCACGGAGCAAGCTGCAGGAATTGCATTGCGTACGCAACAAATTGTAGCCGAAGAAAGTGGTATTTGTGATACGGTTGACCCATTTGCAGGAAGTTATTATGTAGAAACCTTGACCAATGAAGTAGAAGCAGAGGCATTGAAATTAATAGAAAAAATTGATGTGATGGGCGGTGCAGTGAGCGCCATTGAGCAAGGTTTTATTCAAGAGCAAATTGCTTCATCGAGTTATAAATATACACAAGCCATCGAGCGCAACGAAAAAATTATTGTAGGGGTGAATAAGTATGTTTCCAATGATGGGATAAAAATTCCAATCATGAAAATAGATGATTCTATTCAACAAACACAAATTGCACAACTGACAAAATTCAAAGCCAATAGAAATCAAGAAGAGGTAAAACAAAAATTAGATAAAATTGTTGCGGTAGCCAATTCGTCTGAAAACTTGATGCCATCAGTCATTGATGCAGTAGAAGCACATTGCACATTAGGTGAAATTGCCAATGTATTAAGAGGGGTTTGGGGAGAGTACAAATAATAGTGAATGGTCAATGATGGATGATTTTTTGTTCTCATTGCCTTTTTCATTGCGCACCAAAATTGCGTCGCACTCTTCAACGACATATACTTTGTTCAACTTTTTTTCTTTGTTATTTTTCTAAATAGAGCATCTATTTCGAAATATATTCCTTTTTATTTTCACCCATAAAATAGGTATTTCCTAATGTATCAGTGATTTCAAAAAGACAAAATATCCAATCTTCA
>CANHJA010000086.1 GCA_947460795.1 Bacteroidota bacterium
AATTAATTTCTTCATTTTTTATAGAAATTTAAAAAATGGGAAAATGAAAATAAACACAGAAATTGTATCTATGCTTACCGTTGGTTTTATTCCCGAAACCATCGTAAAATTTTGTCTTAGGCAGGTCTTCTGACTTATCTCCTTCATCGCTTTGGCCTTCCCATTTGTTGTCAAAAATCAAACAGTGGCATGAAATCAAAAACGATTTTAAGAGCTTACAGCACCGGGTAGTGTTACTGAATTTCACAGTATTCCCTTTTCATCTTTCATTTTTAAATAAAAAATTAAGGACACCTAATACAAGAGCAAAAGTAATGATTAATTATGAATGTTGAATGGTTAATTTTTACCAAATAGTTATCAAAAAAATTTTCACAGAATACACAAAGTTTTTAGAGTGCTTATTGAATGATGACCGTGCCTTATTATCAACAAAAACAGGATTCCCTGACAACCGAAATCTAACATACGGCAACATTTTTAAAATTCTTTTCACAAAAAAGTTGCTATTAATTTTAGAAAGAATTACTTTGAAGTCTTAAATAATTTAGCAGATGAAAATTCTTGAAATTAAAGTAATGAAAGGTCCCAATTATTGGAGTGTAAATCGCCACAAATTGGTTGTGATGTTGTTGGATTTAGAGGATTTAGAAGAAAAACCAACTAACAAAATTGAAGGTTTTTTAGATAGAATAAAATTTACCTTTCCTACCATGTTTTCGCACAGATGCAGCGAGGGTGTTGAAGGTGGTTTTTTTAAGCGGGTGGAAGATGGTACCTGGATGGGACATGTGATAGAACACATCGCTTTGGAATTGCAAACACTTGCTGGGATGAACACTGGTTTTGGGAGAACAAGAGGTGCCGGTAAAGAAGGTGTTTACCATGTAGTATTTTCATATGAAGAGGAAGAAGTAGGAAAACAAACCGCAAAAGCCTCTGTTGAAATTGCAGAAAAATTAATTGAAGGAGTTGAATTTAATTTAGATTCTTATATTCAAGAATTAAGAGAAATTCGTGAAAAATTTCGTCTTGGCCCCAGCACAGGATCTATTGTAACAGAAGCCATCAACCGAAACATTCCTTGGATTCGATTAAATAAACATTCATTGGTTCAACTCGGTTATGGAAAAAATCAAAAACGCATACAAGCAACTGTGGCGAGCACTACCAGCAATATTGCGGTAGAAATAGCTTGTGATAAAGAGGATACCAAAAATTTATTAGAAGCAGCAGAAGTTCCTGTACCGAGAGGTCGAATTATTTATGATGCTGAAGGATTAGAAGCGGCAGTTCAGAAAATTGGTTATCCAATCGTGTTAAAACCAATTAATGGAAATCATGGTCGAGGTGCTACAACAAATATTTTAGATTGGGAAAGTGCCTTATTGGCCCTCGAAATTGCTCAAAAACATGGTCGTGCTGTAATTTGTGAAAAATTTATTACAGGGCATGATTTTAGATTATTAGTAATTGATTTTAAATTTATTTGTGCTGCAAAAAGAACCCCTGCATGTGTTACAGGTAATGGGAAAGATACTTTACAGGAATTAATCAATGAAGTAAATCAGGATCCTCGTCGTGGTTTTGGACATGAAAAAGTATTGACTCAAATTAAAATTGATGCCGTTACAGAAAAAATTTTATTGGACAAAGGGCTCACATTGGATAGCATTATTCCGAAAGAAGAAATATTGTATTTAAAACCGACAGCCAATTTAAGTACCGGTGGAACCTCAACTGATGTAACCGATTTTGTGCATCCAAATAATATATTTTTAGCAGAAAGAATCGCCCGAATTATTGGATTGGATATTTGTGGGATTGATATCATGGCATCTGATTTATCGACGCCTTTAGAAGAAAACGGAGGAGCTGTTTTAGAAGTAAATGCTGCACCTGGCTTCAGAATGCACATTGATCCCAGCGAAGGTTTGGCTAGAAACGTGGCGGAGCCTGTTATTGACATGCTATATCCTCCTGGAAGTTCGGCTCGCATTCCTATCATTGCTATTTCTGGGACTAATGGAAAAACTACCACTACCCGATTGACTGCTCATTTGGTAAAAAACATGGGGCATAAAGTGGGTTTCACAACCAGTGAAGGAGTTTATATTCAAAACCAAATGATGGTAAAAGGTGATTGCACAGGGCCTGTTAGTGCAGAATTTGTTTTAAAAGATCCTACTGTAGATTTTGCCGTACTGGAATGTGCAAGAGGTGGCATACTTCGTGCCGGATTAGGATTTCATAAATGTGACATCGGAATAGTAACGAATATCAGCGCAGATCATTTGGGATTAAATGGTATTGAAACCATCGAACAATTGGCAAGAGTAAAAGCTGTAGTAGTTAAAAGCGTAATGAAAGAAGGCTATGCGATATTGAATGCAGATGATGATCTAGTTTACGGAATGAGAAAAGAGTTAGATTGCCATGTTGCGTTGTTTAGTATGAGCTCTAATAGCAAACGAATTAAAGAACATTGTGATAAAAATGGCATTGCGGCAATTTATGATGAAACTACCGATTGGATATACATTCAAAAAGGTGCTTGGAAAATTCAAATAGAAAAAGCACATCAAATTCCGTTAACACAAGGTGGGAAAGCATTGTTTAATGTATTGAATATTATGCCTGCAGTTTTGGCTGGTTATTTAAGGGGTTTTACAGTCGTAGATATTCGTCAGGCTTTGGGCACATTTATTCCAAATGCAGCACAAACACCTGGAAGAATGAATTTATTTCAATTTAAAAACTTCCAAGTATTGGCAGATTATGCGCACAATCCTGCTGGTTTTGCTGTGCTAAAACAATATGTAGATAAAACCATTGCATCTAAAAAAATTGGTTTAATTGCTGGAACAGGCGATAGACGAGATGACGACATTCGTGAGCTAGGCGTAATTGCAGCTTCTATGTTTGATGAAATTATTATTAGACAAGATAAACATCTTCGTGGTCGCTCTGAAATAGAAATCGTTGATTTATTAAAAGAAGGGATTTTCAGTGTTAAAAAAGACATGAAAGTCACTGTAATATTAAAAGAATTAGAAGCCATTGATTATGCAATAGAACATGCCACTAAAGATTGCTTTATTGTGGTTTGCAGCGATGTAGTTACAGATGCATTGAAACATATTCAAGATTTAAAAAACAGCGAAGATTTACAATAACTTATTTTTTAGTCAAGTAAAAAATGCTCCTTCTTTGTAAAAGCAGGAGCATTTTTATATAAGATATAAAATTAATTCGCACAAAAAGAAGATTATTATACCGATACAATTTACTTTTGATACATGATGACATTAATAGGGAAAATAACTTCAGCACATGGTGTAAAAGGAGATATTGTTTTATCACATCAATTGCCATTGGATTTCGATACAAATTTATTGGATGCAATTATGATTGAATTAAACCCCAAAAGCTATATTCCTTTTTTTATCAAAGAAATGAAAGAAACCCATGATGATGAAATGGTATTAACATTAGAGGAAATTGACAATAGAGAAGATGCTAAAAAAATATTGAATAAAAATGTTTTTGCACCGCCTACTTTAAAAATAGAAATCAACAATGGAAATCGATGGACAGATTTAATTGGCTTCAGTTTATCTGATCAACATACATTAGAAATAGGGAAAATTGAAGATGTATATATCAATGGCGAACAAATTTTATTGGTTGTCAATTACAATAACGAGGAAGTTTTAATTCCAATTTCTGATGAATTAATTATAGCCAATGACCCAAAACAAAAGAAAATAACACTCGAAATAGCCGACGGATTATTAGAACTTTAACTGCAACATGAGATTTGATATTATTACATTAATGCCAGAATTATTGGAAAGTCCTTTCAATCATTCTATTTTAAAACGAGCGAAAGAAAAAGGTTTATTGCATGTTCATTTGCATCAATTAAGAGAATATGCCATTAATAAACATGGTCAAGTAGATGACATGCAATATGGAGGCGGCGCAGGTATGGTGATGATGTGTGAGCCATTGAGTAACTTAATTGAAAAATTAATGAGTGAAAGAAAATACGATGAGGTCATTTATTTAACGCCTGATGGGAAAAACTATCATCAAAAAATAGCCAATACCCTTTCATTAAAAGAAAATGTGCTGCTTATATGTGGTCATTACAAAGGCATTGATCAACGAATTAGAGATTTATATGTTACCCTTGAAATTTCAATTGGAGATTATGTATTGAGTGGCGGCGAACTTGCAGCTGCTATTTTAGTGGACAGCATTGGCAGATTAATTCCTGGTGTTTTAAATGATGAAACTTCGGCTCTTACTGATTCTCATCAGGATGGCTTGCTAGCTCCACCTGTTTATACAAGACCTGCTGAATTTAAAGGGTTAAGCGTGCCAGATGTTTTACTTAGTGGAAATTTTAAACTTATTGAAGAATGGCGACAAGATCAAGCATTAAAAAGAACGGAAGATAGAAGGCCAGATATGCTTTAATTTAACCTCATTATAAAAAAAACCGTTTAGATATTCTAAACGGTTTTTTTATTATTTAAATTAAATTGAATTATATAAAATTGCTGACAACCCAATAAGTTAGAGCAGCAACAATAGCACTTACTGGAATCGTAAGTATCCAAGCCCACAATAAATTAATGGTAACACCCCATCTTACTGCGCTTAAACGCTTGGTAGCACCAACACCAATAATTGCACCGGTAATTGTATGAGTTGTAGAAACCGGAATACCCATTTGTTCCGTTAAAAATAAGGTAGTTGCACCAGCTGTTTCTGCACAAACCCCTTCCAATGGTGATACTTTTGTGATTTTAGTACCCATGGTTTTCACAATTTTCCAACCACCACTCAATGTACCTAACCCAATGGCAGCGTAGCAAGCAATAGGAACCCAGTTTGGCATATCTTTAATATCAAGGATGTCGCCATTAGCAACTAATGCAGCAGCTATAATACCCATTACTTTTTGCGCATCATTACCTCCATGACCAATACTGAAACCTGCACTGCTAAGTAATTGTAAACGTTTGAATACAGTGGCTTGACGACCAGCACTTGGTTCATGTACTTTTTCACTCCAAATGAATGTTAATATAAAAATTAATAATCCGCCAATCATAAAATAACGCAAAGTTCTGTTGTCACTATCACCAACTACTTTCACAATATCTTTATGAATATTCATATTCATTTTTTCTTTAAATTTAATTGCATCCGCTGGATTCATGTTTTGTTTAGCAATCATCATTGATATCATTGAATCAAAGCCTACTTCATAATATTTTTTTGCAACTGGTTTTAGACTGTCAACAGCTGTTTTTGCAAGTTCATATTGAACTTTAATACTTTCATCTTTTTTAGAACGTATTTTTAACAATTCTGTTTTGTAATAAGCGTTCAATTTATCACCAAAGCGACTTGTAATTGTGGTTTTAATATCAACATTATTTTCAATTTGAGTAGCTACCCAATCTGCTCCTTTTGATTCATATTGATGAATAAATGGTTTTGAAGCAGCTAAAGCCTTTTCTGCTTTATCCACCTTCATTTGAGCTTCTTCAATTTTCTTTTTGATTTCGGCTTGTTTTTCTGGATTGGTTTCCTTCTCTAATTTGATAGTTTCATCTTTTACAATTTTACTATTTTTATCTATTCGATAAAACTTAGAAACATTTTCATTGATTTTATTTTCTTGAAAATTTTGAAATAAAAGCCAAATCCCTACTGCCATCAAGGCAAATATTCCACACTTAATCCAAGTATTTCTGTTAATCATAACAAAAGTAAATAACATGGAAATAAGCATCCCTATTAACGGGGCTAAAAAAATGAAAGAAATCGTTTTCCAAATTTTTGTACTGTCTACAATTTGTGCAACATCTAAAGAAGAATCTTTCATCCATGCTGCTGTTAATGCTGCGCCAGCAAAACCGCCGATTAAAGTGTGAGATGAAGATGATGGAATACCGAACCACCAGGTAAGTAAATTCCAAAATATAGCGGCTATTAAACCCGAAAAAATTACTGGTAATGTGATATATTCTTTAAAAACTGTTTTACCAATCGTATTTGCGACAGCATGGTCTTTGAAAATAAAAAAGGCAATCACATTAAAAAAGGCCGCCCACAATACGGCTTGAAAAGGAGTTAATACTTTCGTAGAAACAACCGTTGCAATCGAATTGGCTGCGTCGTGAAATCCATTGATATAATCAAATATCAAGGCAAGGATAATAATAATTAGTACAAATGTCATTGTTTGATTTTTAATTTTTAATAATTAATATGTCATGTACTGAAAAAATAAAATTAGCACATTCGCATATTAAAAAATTAGCACATGAATTATGCGTATTTAATGATAATTGATTCAATAACATTCGCAGCATCTTCACATTTATCAGTAACAATTTCCATCACTTGATAAATTTCTCTTTTCTTTATTACCTCTTTTGCATCTGGTTCTGTAGCGAATAATTTTTCGATACTCATATCATAAATATCATCAGCTTGATTTTCTAAACTATTTACTTTTACCATTGCACTTGTAATGCTACTTACATTTTTCATGTTTCTTAATTCCATTACAGCACCATGAAGTGTTTCCGTTGATTGTGCAATTACATCAGCCATTTTTTGAAATCCTTGTTCCATTGGATCTACTTTATAAAAGTTGATTTTTTTTGAAGCTGAGTGAATATAATCAGCAACATCATCCAATGCACTCGCAAGTGCATGTATATCTTCTCTATCAAATGGAGTTATAAAATTTTTACCTAATTCCGTAAAAATATTGTGTGTATTTTCATCGTTTGTATGCTCCAGCACTTCTATTTGATTGATAATAGTTTGTCTGTCATTGAAATCGGGTGTATTTACTAATTCTTTTAATTTTTGACCCATTAATGTGTTTGTTTCTACAACCTGTTCGAATAAACTATAAAATACTCTGTCTTTAGGTTGAAATAACTTTAAAATTGATGATAAACTCATTGTATATATATTTTAATTGCAAAAGTTGCATTTTTTTTATAATTATTACACACTAAACCGAATAATAACAATTTGGTAATATTGAATTCATATTGAATTTGTAATGACTAAAAATAATTAATAATTTGGTAACATTGAAAATCTAATGTTTGCAAATTTATCTTATTTAATTTGCACACATAAAATTAATTATTTAATAACTATTTAGTAATGATAAAGAAACATTTACTTGTTATAAGCTTAATCGGCTTATTTGCACAAAATAGTTTTGCTCAAAAAGCAGAACCAATTTTAAATGAAAAGAAAAAATCTTGGTATGAAACTTTTCAAATTAGAGGGTATGTACAAGCCCGATATAATCGTTTATTAGAAACCAATGCACAACTTAAAAATGAACAAGGTGATAAATCTTGGGGACAAGATGGTGGTTTTTTCTTACGCCGAGTTCGAATTATTTTTTATGGACAAATCCATAAAAATGTTTATTTCTACATCCAACCTGACTTTGCTAGTAGCGCTAGTACTACAAGTTTGCATTTTGGACAATTAAGAGATTGTTACATGGATATTGGCATAGATAAAGATAATGAATTTCGCTTTAGAATTGGACAAAGTAAAATCCCATTTGGATTTGAAAATATGCAATCTAGCCAAAATAGATTAGCTTTAGATAGAAATGATGCACTAAATAGTGCGGTTTCAAACGAACGTGATTTAGGTGTATTTTTTTATTGGGCACCAAAAGAAACTAGAGAGCTATTTTCTAAACTTGTTAGTGAAGGATATAAAGGCAGCGGAGATTATGGTGTATTTGCGCTGGGAGCGTATAATGGACAAACTGCCAACAAACCAGAATTAAACAACAGACCACATGTGGTTACGAGATTAACATACCCTATAAAAATTGGAAATCAAATAATTGAACCTTCATTACAAGCTTATACTGGTAAATATGTTGTTGCGAAAGACCAATTAACGACGGGTACTAAATATGTAAAAGACTTGAATTATATTGACCAACGAGTAGCAGCTACTTTTATAATGTATCCGAAACCATTTGGTATTCAAGCTGAATATAATATAGGAAAAGGTCCAGAATTTAATCCTAAAACCGACTCCATTGAGTCTCAAAAATTACAAGGTGGATACGTTACTTTAAATTATAAAACAAATTATAAAAAGCATTTACTATTTCCATTTATAAGAGCTCATTATTATGACGGTGGAAAAAAACACGAAAAGGATGCTAGAAGCTATACTGTTAAAGAAGCTGAATTTGGTATCGAGTGGCAACCTAACAAAAACTTTGAATTAGTAGGTATGTATACTATTTCTAATAGACGTTTCGAGGACTTTACATTACAAAATAATACACAGCAAGGAAGATTATTCCGATTACAAGCTCAAGTTAATTTCTAATACGCTAAATTAAACTCTTTCCTATAAAGTCCAATTGAAGCATTTTCAATTGGATTTTTTTTATTTAATATTCTATTATCAGCCATATTTAGATGAGTCAATTCTATTTCAAACTCTTTCTCTGCCCTACTTTTATACATTGGTACTGTAGGCCTTAAAAACAAATCCAACATGGTTGGAGATAAATAATTTCCAAAAAAACTTCTGAAGTTTAAATATAAAGGAGAGACTCTATCAACATGAATTTCAGGATTCAACGCTTTTAAATAATCTTTCAACTCATATACCGAGTCCAT
>CANHJA010000087.1 GCA_947460795.1 Bacteroidota bacterium
GGCTATAAAAACTTAGTAAAACTTTGTAGTCTTGGTTTTATTGAAGGTTTATATGGCAAATATCCTCGCATAGACAAAGAGTTAATTTTAAAGTATCATGAAGGACTCATTGCCACCACTTGTTGTTTGGGAGCGAGTGTGCCAAAAACTATTTTAAAACATGGTGAAGAAGCGGGTTTAAAAGAGTTTAAATGGTGGCTAGATTTGTTTGGAGAAAATTATTTTGTAGAACTTCAACGACATGGAATTCCTGAACAAGAAACTGTAAATGTATTTTTAACCAAATGGGCAAAAGAATACAATGTGCCCATTATAGCAAGCAACGACAGCCATTACTTGGATGTAGAAGATGCCAATACCCATGATATTTTATTGTGTGTAAATACGGGTGCAAAACAAAGTGATCCAACAACCAAAGAGTTTAAAGAAGATGAAGAGCAAGCAAGTGTAAAATCTCGGTTTGCATTTTTCAATAATCAATTCTTTTTTAAGTCTACGGAGCAAATGATAGAAACCTTTCAGGATTTGCCAGAAGCTATCGACAATACCAATATGATTGTGGATATGGTGGAACCGCTTAAAATAGAGCGAGATATTTTACTTCCACATTATCAAGTGCCCGCTGAGTTTAAATCGATGGATGCCTATTTAGAATTTTTAACTTGGGAAGGTGCAAAGCGAAAGTATAAAATCATTTCGCCTGAGGCCGAAAGTAGAATTCAATTTGAGTTGGGTGTTATTAAACAAATGGGGTTTGCAGGTTATTTTTTAATCGTGAGTGATTTCATTCGTCATGCAAAAGACACCGGTGTTTTTGTTGGCCCTGGCCGTGGTAGTGCTGCAGGAAGTGTGGTGGCTTATTTAACAGATATTACAAACATCGATCCTATAAAATACAATTTACTATTTGAGCGTTTCTTAAATCCCGATCGTGCAAGTATGCCCGATATTGATACGGACTTTGATGACGATGGTCGACAAAAAGTAATAGAATATGTAGCCCAAAAATATGGGAAAAATCAAGTAGCGCAAATAGGAACCTATGGTACCATGGCTGCTAAAAGTAGTATTAAAGATGTAGCTCGTGTATTGGATTTGCCTTTGCAACAAAGCAATGTATTGGCTAAACTAGTTCCCGATACTCCAGGTACATCCTTGAAACATATTATGACTTCAACTATCCGAGGAACGGCAGATAGTTTGGAGAAAAAAGATGGTTTACAAGAAGAAGATTTAAAGAATATTGAAACCCTTCATGCCATTTTGAAAGAAGGTAAATCCTTAGAAGCTCATGTATTAAAAGAAGCCCTTAAGTTAGAAGGAACCATCAGAAATACAGGGATTCATGCGGCAGGAATTATTATTGCCCCGAGTGATTTAACGGAGTTGATCCCTGTATTTACGAGTAAAGGCGATCCCATGCTCATTACTCAATTTGAAGGAAGTGTGATTGAAAATGCGGGGGTTATTAAAATGGACTTTTTAGGTTTACGGAACTTAACGATTTTAAAGCAAGCTCTTGCTATGATCAAAGAAAATCATGGCATAGAGATTAATTTAGATGAACTTCCTTTAGATGACGAGCTTACTTATGAGTTATATCAACGAGGTGAAACGAATGGAACATTTCAATTTGAGAGCGGAGGAATGCAAAAGCATCTAAAAGATTTGAAACCCGATAAGTTTGATGATTTAATTGCAATGAATGCCTTGTATCGTCCTGGTCCGATTAAGTATATTCCTAACTTTATTGCTCGTAAACATGGTACAGAAAAAATCGAATATGATGTGCCAGAAATGGAAGAATATTTATCTGAAACGTATGGCATTACGGTTTATCAAGAGCAAGTAATGTTATTGAGTCAAAAGCTTGCCAATTTCACGAAAGGAGATGCCGACGTTTTGCGTAAAGCGATGGGTAAGAAACAAGTTGCCGTTTTGGAAAAAATGTATCCAAAGTTTGTAGCGGGTTGCGAAATAAATGGCCATCCTAAAGATAAAGTAGATAAAATTTGGAAAGACTGGATTGATTTTGCCCAATATGCATTTAATAAATCGCATTCCACTTGCTATGCATATGTAGCTTATCATACGGCCTATCTGAAAGCACATTATCCGAGTGAATATTTAGCCTCAGTGTTAAATAACTCTGGAGATATTACTCGGATCACATTCTTTATGCAAGAGTGTAAACGAATGGGGTTAACCGTTTTGGGCCCTGATGTAAATGAATCTAAAAAAGGATTTAGTGTAAACATGGGAGGCATTATTCGGTTTGGTTTAGGAGCTATTAAAGGGGTAGGCGATGCAGCTGTGGAAGAATTAATAGAAAACAGAACCAAACACGGAAAATTTATAGATGTGTTTGATATGGTGAAGCGATTAAGCTCTCGGACGGTGAGTAAAAAAACATTGGAAACCTTAATTATGGGTGGTGCTTTAGATTGTTTTACAGATATTCACAGAGGTCAATATTTTCATATTGCACCGGGTGAAATGCAATCCAATTTAGAGAAAATTATAAAGTTTGGTCAACAAGTTTCAAGCTCCAGCAATACGATGCTCAATAGTTTATTTGGAGATGCTGGAATGCCAGAAGCTACACAACCCAAGCTAACTAACTGTGATGAATGGACTTTGACAGAGAAACTGGAAAGAGAAAAAGAGATGGTTGGAATTTATATTTCAGCACATCCTTTAGATGGGTTCAGTTTTGAAATGAATAACTTCGGTTTCATGCCTTTGTCTGAAATTGAAAATGAGAATCTTAAAGGAAAAACATTTAAAATAGCTGGTTACATAGCGAATGAATTGCATTTAGTTTCAAAAAAAGGAACCAAATACGGTAAATTTAAAGTAGTAGATTATCATGGAGAGTTTGAATTTCAATTGTTTAGAGATGATTACCTGAAATATGCAAGCATGTTAATGCAAGATAATAAAGTAGTAATCAATGGAACCTTTGCACCTCGTTTTTACGATCCATCTTTATTTGAATTTAAAATATCCCACATTATGTTGCTTGATAATGTGTTAAAAACAATGACAAAACGGATAAATATTGAAATTCCAATTGATAGATTGAATGATGAATTGGTTCATTTAATTGCAAAACATACCGAATTGCCAGGGAAATGTGAAGTTGGAATAAAAGTAGTAGATCTTCAAAATCAGCAAATCGTAAAAATGTTTACCAGCTATAAAAAAATTGAAATGAGTGAAGGTTTTTTAGATGATTTAACTAAAGTGGAAGGCATTCATTATTCTGTAATTACCATGTAATGAAGTTTATTTACTCATAAAAATAATTTATACAAAAACTACCTTTAAAATAATATATTTGCAAACTGAATTTATTAAATAACATTACAACATTAATCATTAAACAGAATATAAAATGGCATTAACAATCACAGACGCAAACTTTGCAACAGAAATCGAACAATCAAATAAATTATGTGTATTAGACTTTTGGGCTTCATGGTGTGGACCATGCATCGCTTTAGGACCAACAATTGAAGCTTTGGCTACAGAATATGAAGGGCGCGTAAACATTGGTAAAGTAAACACAGATGAAAATGCTGAGTTGTCGGTAAGATTTGGAATTACAAGCATTCCTTGTGTACTTTTCATCAAAAATGGTAAAGTAGTGGATAAACAAGTAGGAGTAGTTCCTAAATCTGCATTAGAAAGCAAAATTGTTTCTCACATGTAATTGATAAAATTATACAAACATAAAATGCCTCTTCAGGAGGCATTTTTTATGTGTGTAAATAAAAATGCTCCTTAAATTAAGGAGCATTTTTTTATCGTTTAAAATTGAAAATTACAAAGTACGTTTAACTTCAATTTCTTCAAATCCTTCAATGATATCACCTTCTTTAAGATCGCTGTAGTTTTTAACTGCCAAACCACACTCCATACCCAAGGTAACTTCTTTTACGTCGTCTTTATAACGTTTCAATGAAGACAATTCACCAGTATGAATTACGATGCCATCTCTAACCAAGTTAATTTTTGTATCTCGTTTAATTTTACCTTCGATAACCATACAACCTGCAATGGTACCAACCCCTGTAATTTTAAATACTTCACGAACTTGAATGTTACACACTGCTTTTCTTTCAATTTTAGGTTCCAATAAACCTTCCATTGCACTCTTAATTTCATCAATCGCGTCGTATATAATAGAGTAGTATCGAATTTCAATATTCTCATTTTCTGCAATTTTAGCAGCTTGAGAAGAAGGACGAACTTGGAATCCTAAGATGATTGCGTCAGATGCTGTTGCTAACAATACATCTGATTCTGTAATTTGACCTACTGCTTTATGAACAACAGATACAGCAATTTCATCTGTAGATAATTTTTGCAATGAATCACTCAATGCCTCTACAGAACCATCCACATCTCCTTTGATAATTACATTTAATTGTTTGAAGTTGCCCAATGCTAAACGACGGCCAATTTCATCCAATGTAATGTGTTTCTTCGTTCTCATACCTTGTTCACGTAAGATTTGCGCTCTGTGTGTGGCAACTTCTTTCGCTTCATTTTCATCGGTATAAACTTTAAATTTCTCTCCAGATTGTGGAGCTCCATTTAATCCTAATATTTGAACTGGAGTTGATGGACCAGCATTTTTCTTTTTCTTACCACGTTCATCTGTCATTGCTTTTACACGTCCATAAATTGAACCTGCTACAATCATATCACCAATTTCTAATGTTCCACTTTGAACTAAAATAGTAGATACAAATCCACGTCCTTTATCCAATGATGCTTCTACAATCGTTCCATTTGCAAAACGATGCGGATTCGCTTTCAAATCCAACATGTCTGCTTCAAGAACTATTTTATCTAAAAGCAAACCAATGTTTAAACCTTGTTTAGCAGAGATTTCTTGAGTTTGGTATTTTCCTCCCCATTCTTCTACTAAAATATTCATTGATGATAATTGTTCTCTTATTTTATCAGCATTGGCGCCATCTCTATCAATTTTATTGAAAGCAAAAATCATAGGTACGCCTGCAGCTTGAGAGTGACTGATTGCCTCTCTTGTTTGAGGCATTACAGAATCATCTGCTGCAATAACAATTACAGCGATATCGGTAATTTTAGCTCCACGAGCACGCATAGCTGTAAATGCTTCGTGACCAGGAGTATCTAAGAACGTAATTTGTTTTCCACTATCTAAAGTAACTTCATAAGCACCAATGTGTTGGGTAATTCCTCCGGCCTCACCAGCAACAACATTTTCTCTACGAATATAATCCAATAACGATGTTTTACCATGATCGACATGTCCCATAATGGTAACAATTGGCGCTCTTGATTCTAAATCAGCTGGATCGTCTTCAATAATGATTTCTTGTTCTGCTTCTTGTTCTAAGTTAATGAATTCTGCTTCAAACCCAAATTCACTGGCAACCAATTCAATTACTTCAGCATCTAAACGTTGATTAATAGAAACCATAATTCCTAAACTCATACATTTTCCAATTACTTCAGAGAAGTTAACATCCATTAAATTGGCTAATTCACTCACAGAAATAAATTCTGTTAATTGTAATTTGTTGTCGTCTTGGTCATTGTCTCTAGCGGCACGTTTTTCAGCCATTTCTTCTCGTTTGTTACGACGATATTTAGCTTTTAAACTTTTTCCACGAGTAGTGTTTCCTAATTTTGCAAGGGTTTGTTTGATTTTATCTTGTATTTCGTTTTGATCTACAGGTTTTTCATCAGGGCGTCTATAATTATTTCCACCTGCATTCCCTCTGTAATTTGGGTTTCCTCCTCCAGCAGGTCGATTGTTATCTCTGTTAAATGGAGGTCTGTTTCCACCTTGCCCACCTTGATAACCACCTCCGGTTCCAGTATGTGGAGGTCTATTTCCAGTATGCGGAGGTCTGTTTCCTGTATTCGGTCCGTTATTACCAGTTTGAGTTCCTGGCGCATTTGGATTGCCTTTCCCTTCTAATGGAATTCTCTTTCTTTTGCGTTTTTCTGATGGTTTTTCACTTTTTTGTGAATCTACAGGTAAAACAATTTTTCCAATAACTTTTGGTCCTGATAAATTATCTCTTTTGATTGTGTGTAATACTACTTCTTCTTTATCATCAACCGCAGGAGATGTTGGCTCAGCTGGAATTTCAACTGTTTTAATTTTAATTATAGGAGAAGCAACTTCTATTTTTTCAATTTCTTTCTTCTCCGTTTTTGGATTGACAACTTCAACTATTTTATTCGTTGGATTTGCAGTTGTTGTTGCTTTTTTAGTTGGTTTTTTATTTAAATCAATTTTGCCTAAAATGATTGGTCCTTCTAATTCAGGGGCATCAATTTTTACTTTTTCAGTTTGTTTTGATACTTCTTTCTTTTTAGTTTTCTCAACTGGTGCTTCTCCATCTTCTGTTGCTGATGAAGAATCTGTTGTTTTCTCCTCTTTCTTTTTAGCCGTTTTTTTAGGCTTAGGTTCCAAATCAATTTTGCCTAAAATTTTAGGACCTTCTAATTCAGGTGGAGCAACTTGTTTTATTTTTTCTACTTCCTCTTGTGCTTTTTTCGCTTCTTTCTCTTTTTCCTCTTGCGCTTTTTTCTCTTCTTCTTTTGCTTTATTTAAAACAACGTTTTCACTTTTCTTTTTTGCAGCACGATCCGCATCAAATTCCTTGATGAGTGCATCATACATGTCTCCAGACAAAACAGGATCTGGTTTGTTGTCAACAGAAAAACCTGTTTTGTTCAAAAAATCAACAATAGTAGACTTACCAACATTGAATTCTTTTGCTGCCTTCATTAGGCGTATTGTGTTTGCAGTATCTGACATTTTTAAGTTTAGTCTAGTACATGGTTGGTAGCAACAAGTATTCAATATGGAATATGAAGACGTTACATGTACTGATTTTTATTTTTTAATTTGTTAAATTTTATTTTGTAAAGGTAAATTATTTACTCGATTATTTTCCGTTTTGTTCTTCGTCAAATTCTTGTTGTAAAACTGCTTTTACATCTTGAATTGTTTCTGCTTCTAAATCGGTTCTTCTAATTAATTCTTCGTTTGTTAAATTTAAGATTGAACGAGCTGTATCACAACCAATTTTCTTAAACTCTTCAATAACCCAAGCATCAATTTCATCTGTAAATTCTGCTAAATCAATATCGAATTCACCTTCTTCTAAATCATCACGGAAGACATCAATATTGAACCCAGTTAATTCTTGTGCCAATTTAATATTTACACCACGTTTACCAATTGCTAAAGAAACTTGATCTGCTTTCATGAAAATTTCAGCATATTTTGTTTCTTCATTGATATTCATACTCGTAATTTTTGCAGGCGTTAATGAACGTTGCAATAAAAGTTGAATGTTATTCGTGTAATTAATGATATCAATATTTTCATTTTTTAATTCACGAACAATTCCATGAATACGACTTCCTTTCATCCCTACACAAGCTCCAACTGGATCAATTCTATCGTCGTAGCTTTCTACAGCAACTTTAGCTCTTTCGCCCGGTTCACGAACAATTTTTTTAATGCTGATTAAACCATCCATGATTTCAGGAACCTCTTGCTCTAATAATTTCGCTAAAAATAAAGGGGATGTTCTTGATAACATGATCACAGCAGCGTTGCCTCTTAATTCTACTTTCTTAACAACCGCTCTTACAGATTCTCCTTTTTTAAAGTAATCTGTTGGTATTTGTTCTGTTTTTGGTAAAATTAATTCGTTTCCATCATCATCTAACAACATGATTTCTTTCTTCCATACTTGATATACTTCTCCATTTACAACTTCGCCTTCTCTTTCTTTGTATTTTTCTAAAAGTATATTTTTCTTTAAATCACTGATACGAGATGCCAATGTTTGTTTTGCCGCTAAAATAGCACGACGACCAAAAGATTCCATTGTTACCTCTTGATAAACTTCATCACCGGCATCATAAGAATCATCTAATTTTTTAGCCTCAGATAATTCTATCTGAGTGTCATCATTCATGATGTCGGCATCTAAAACGACTTCTCTGCGTTGAAAAATTTCTAAATCTCCCGTTTGATCATTCACAATTACATCAAAGTTTTCATCGGTGTAATATTTTTTTCTGATCAACGTTTTAAATACGTCTTCAATTACTTTAATAAGGGTGGGACGGTCAATATTTTCGGCGTCTTTAAACTCTGCAAATGAGTCGATTAAATTGATACTTGCCATTTTTTTAAATGTTTAATTATTAATTGGTGTTGTTTTTATACTTTTTATTTTTATTATATTTCAAAACAAACTGTTGTTGTTTTAATATCTTCTAATTTTATTTCGAATGTTTCTGCTTCTTTTTCTACTACTTTTCTTCCTTTTTGTGTGAAAGGAATTTTCTCCATCACAATTGAATCTTCTTTTACTTCTATTAATTTAGCGATGATTCCTTTTGCTGCTTCGTCTTTTAATTCTATCTCTAATTTTCTGCCAATATTTTTAATGTATTGACGAGTAAACGTGAGTGGAATATCAATGCCTGGGCTAGAAATTTCCAAAGACACATCTCCATCCGGATACAGCTCAGCTTCTTCGATCATTTTTCTCATTTTACGATTGATGCGAACACATTTTTCCAATGTGAATCCAGAATCGCTGTCTATAAAAAATTTATAATTATTGGTTGGCTTTA
>CANHJA010000088.1 GCA_947460795.1 Bacteroidota bacterium
ACTTGTCCGGAGTAAGGAGAAATAAAGGCACAATTGGTAGCATTTAATTTTTCACTGAGCATTATTTTTTGCACCATTTCCAATTCACCTTCATTCATTAAACTAGATCCATTTGCACCTTGTTGCTCCTCATGACCAGCACCTGCAGTATCAAAAAAAGCAATGTGATTATGTGTATTTTGAAGATGCGTAGGTGTTTTCAATTCATTATTATAAAACAATAAACTTGAAAAGCCAGCTATTGATTCACGCATTCTATATTGGGTATTTAATAAATAAATAGCATTCGAATTTTTAAAACATACTTCTAAAATTGATTTATTTAATCCAAGTTTTTCTGCTTGTGCTGATAAAACAGTTGGTGGTAATTGAAAAGGATCACCTGCTAAGACATATTTTTGTGCTAACGGAAAAACACACCAGGCCAAAGGTTCTAAGCATTGACCAGCTTCATCAATAACCAATGTATCAAATTTAAGTTTATTTAAATGGCTATCAACCAAGCCCACTGGAGTTCCTAAAATAACTTGTGCTTGCGCATACAATTTATCTTCATGGTACGACAATGTTTTTTTGATTTCTGTTCTGACATTTTTTACTTCTTTGAACAATAAACTGCGTTGTTCTCGTTCAGCTTTACCAAATCGACGTTTATATTGCAACGCCATTTTTCTAAATTCTTCAGCACGTTTTTTTAGTTCTTTAATTTCTTTCTGAATGGTTTTATCAGACAACCTGCCTTCAGGAGTATAATTGATCAATGCTTCATCAATCTTTGTTGAATTCCCTACTCGAAGTATTTTTACTCCTTGTGCCAACAAACCTTTGGCAATATTATCAACAGCAGTATTACTAGGTGCTGTCACCAAAACCTTTTCATCTTTACGAACCAATTGCACGATCGATTCAATCAAGGTAGTTGTTTTTCCTGTACCTGGAGGGCCATGTAAAATAGTCATGGTTTCATTTTCAACAACTGCTTTCACAGCTTCATACTGACTATCATTTAATTTATTATTCTTAAAATCAATGGCAGTTGTATATGTTTTTCGCTCATTATCCTTGGTCGATTTTTCATCATGAATGCTCAAAAACAAATCATATAATCGCTTATCTTTAGATAAATCCTTTAAAGTTTGTTTCATCAAAGACGTTGTTCGTTGGTCTGGCGAACGTTTTATACCTACACCATCTTCTTCTATCCAATCAGGAAAATCAGGAGTAAACAATCTAAATTCACCTTGCTTCCCATCCAATGAAATGAGAACTCCTTTCACGCTTTCTTCTTGGCCATAAAAACACTCTATCGCAACACCATCTCGGAATTGATTGGTGTCTGTTGGATATGGAATTCGAAAAGCAATTTCAGGATAATCAGCATAGCCAAAATTCTTCTTCGTTACCTTAATCGGTTGAATAGCCAAACCTTCAGCCTTCAATGATTTGAGCGTATGAACTTGGTCTAGCTTATATCTATTTGTTTCCTCTTTCTCTTCAAAATCGATGCACTTCAACAACGTGCTTATATGCGAATGTACTTGTTCCATGGAGGGTGCAATTTACGATATGAAACTCAAGTTATTCTTATCTTCAATTGTAAAAAAGAACTTTATGAATCTATTTAAATT
Organism: Bacteroidota bacterium; assembly: GCA_947460795.1. Lineage (GTDB taxonomy): Bacteria > Bacteroidota > Bacteroidia > Chitinophagales > Chitinophagaceae > OLB11. The sequence goes on from CANHJA010000088.1 coordinate 1,629, forward strand.
TAAGAAACGAATACATCTTGTCTTTAAAGAGATTTCAGCATTTATACTTTTTTCAAAATTTGGATAAAAACTATCCACAAACATTATTTGCTCTTTAGAAAGGGGTTGATTCCCAAATTTTACTTTCAAATAAATAATCATAAAATTTTCAAACGACGTTTTAAATCGATAATCAACTACTTGTTTTGCAAATTGTAAAAATGTTTTTTCATCTCTTTCAATTTGTAATTGATTTAATAAAAAAGTGGTCGCTTTATAGCTGTAATAAGCTTTAGATATTGACGTTTTAGCCCTTTTTATTTTTAATTTATAAAATTGAAAAGTAATCAACGGGAGCATGAAAATAAATAAGGATATGATGAATACTGCAATTAATATTCGTTGAATATAATACGTAAATGGACGCTCTGTGATATCTTTTTGAGTGTCATTTTGTTTAATTATTCCTTTAGATAAATCTTTTATGTAAATTTCATCTGTAGGGATATTCTCAGGTAATTTATTCAATAAATCAATTGGATTTTTTTCAACAGAAAATTGTTTTAGTTTTTCTGCATAAGAAACAACCATCACATCATCGCCTTTTTTTAGTTGATTGATATTTACTAAATTGCTATCCTTCCATATTTGTGCTATTTTCAAATCAAGAGAGATGTCTTTTTTAAGTTTTTCAAATTCAACATCCTTAAACACCAAATGACTTAAACGCATTTTAGCCAAACGCTTAATTGTATCAATTGAAATCATTTTACCCATACCAGCAAAAATAGCATTGGGAGGCTGCATAGGCGGTGTTCCATCGGGTTTCGGAGATTGTTGTGCTTCATCATTCCCTACAGTTGTATCAAAATCTATCCAACCATATTCAGGAAAATAGACTTGCACCCATGCATGTGATTGATCTTCGTAAAACCAATACCAACCCTCGTTTTTATCGCTTCTATCTACCGTTAAAAAACCAGTCACTACTCGACAAGGGATGTGCATCGAACGCAACAAAAAGACAGTTGCCGCTGCATAATATGCGCAATAACCTTTCTTATTTTCAAACAAAAAATAAATCAATTTTGATGTTCCAGGCAAACCAGGAATTCCAGGATTATCGGTGTAAGTATATACTTGTTCGCCCAATGAATTTCGTTGTAAAAAATAATCTCTAACTGCAAGTACTTTGTCTATTGAAGTCGTTTTGCCTTTCGCTAAACTATCTGCCAATTGTTTTATTGGAGCAAATTGTCCTGTAGATGGGAATGAAGTGTAATAATTTATAAAATCATTCGAAAGTACTGCTGTAGATTTTGCTTTTCGCAACGTTTCGAATCTCTGCTGTTGAAACTGCTCAATTTCAGGATTATCTACATTGTATATAAAATAGGCACTGTTTAAATCCGATACATAACTTTTGCTTCTATAACCACTGCTAAATTCTTTTTGAAAATCTTTTTCAACAGTAATCGGTTGTACCCAAAAAGCAGTACTTGGAGCAATAAAAGCAGACGGAGATAATCGTTTTTTATAAATTTCAACGTCTACTACTTTTTTATTTTTAGTACCCATTGCATTCTTAATTCTGCTACTGTCTTTATATGTAAAAAATAAAGGAATGCTAGATGGATTAGGCACAAACTCATCATTGAATGAAATAGTAGTATCTCGTTCGAATGTTTCGGTTAGAGTATCAAATTTCCCAAAATGATAGGAAGTTAAATACAATGGATTGGGAATGTCTGAATTAGGTAAATTAGATTCAATGTGCGCGCAAAATAAAGCTTCTGGATTGTTATTTCGTTTATTATTTCCTTTTAATCCCATTGAGTTTTTATTCTCAGTAGTACCATCTTTATTTTTCTTGAGCATATCATTTTCCCCTTCTTTTCCCTGACCACCATACTCTTCCGTTCTTTCTTTTATTTGAGGATACATAATATAAATTACGCTCCCAAATAGTAAAAACAACACCCCAAAAAACAGTATAAATCGCTTGCTAAATTTCCACCAAAAAGCGCCATTTGTTTGCTCTGTATTTTTTAATGATTCGTATGTATAAATCATGTAAATAGAATATAAAGCGATCGGCGAGAACGATTGAAGTAAATTTGAAATAGTAATTTCTCCTGTTTTAGAAATTAATATTATAGAGATTAAAAGTAGAATTCCAGAAATAAGTAAGGGCGAAAAAGAAATACGTTGCAATGCACAGCCAAATAACCATCCTACAACCATTAAATAGGAGAAAACTAAAAATCGAGTGCTGATAAAAAAGCTGTCAAATTCTCCAATTGCATAGTTGTCTATAATTTGATAAACTGCAAATAGAGCCAATATCAATAAACCAAAGGTTGGTAAAAACCGAATTCTAAATTGATATAAAAAGTAGGATGAAATAATCCCAATTGCAAAATAACCAGTTTGAGAAAACCATTGCTCTTGCAAAAATGTAAAATATTGACTGGTATTAATTAATATAAACATCCCCACAAAAATGGTAGGCAATAGCAAAAAGATTACTTGTGCAAAAAAACGAGATATCGATATGTTTTTAATTACATTCATTAGATTATTTCAAAATTTACACCTTGTTTTTTTAATAATTCAATTATTTTTTGTTCGTTGTTTAGCGTTTTAAATTTAAAAGGATGAATAGCCCATTTATTTTTCAAATTATTTAATCTATCGTTTGTTGGTTTAACAAAAATTCGCAGTATAAAATTAAACACATAATTGCTTTTGAATTGTTTGCTTAACTGAATAAAGTAAATCGTGGTTTGATTATCGATTGAGGAAATAAGCTGCTCAATGTCTTTAATAGAGGAGAAAGAATGTATGCATAAAATGCTACCGTATTGAGGTTTAAAGTAAGCATTTAATCCGTTGTCATGATGCCAATTTGATAAGGTAATATTTTTTTGAACAGCATTCGTTTCACTTGATAATATTTGATCGGAAACAAATTTCACCTCAAAATCTTTCTTTGAAATTTCATCATAAATCGTCCACACACATAGCTTAAAACGATTCAGCATTTCTTGTTGAAAATGTGGATATAAATTAAAATCAGTAGGATTAAAAAAACTGGCATACATATAAATATGAGATGCATAAGGATCCATGATTTCTGGGATTCGAACAACGAGCTCCTTGTTTTTAGCAAAAATTTTCCACACAATTCGCCTCACATCATCACTGTCTTCAAATTTTTTATAATTCAAATATTCACCTTCTACTCTTCGCAATTGTTCTATTTTAATTTGTTGGTCTTCTGTTTTTTTAGGAGAAAGAGAATTAGTTTGGGTAGCAAGCGTATAGGGATTATTATCGATGGATTTATGAATATCTTGAGAAACAGCAAATGAAAAAAACTGCAACATATCCTCAAAATAGACAATTGCTTTTGAAAAATGATACTCTTTTATATCTGGTAAAGTAAGTTCGTTTTGACTACTTAAACCTGTATTTACCGGGATAAATTGTTTTTTAAGGCGGCTTTTTATAATGAATTTATCGGTGAATAATGTTTTATCATACACTAATTTTACTTTCACAAAGCCTAAAAAAGGTTTTAAGGTAAAAGGCATTTTCGTATTCATTTTTAGCACATTGTTTCCATAAGAAGATGTGTCTAATGCGATATCAATGGCATTGATTTCCTGCTTGCTTTTTTTTAAAACAAAGTGAATCCAACAAAATAAAGCAGAACAAAATGAAACAATTATTAAAAAGGCAGTAAAAACGACTGTTATTTTTGCCATCAAGAATACTAAGCCAATGTATGAACTGGTATCTGTAGCAATTGTTTTCAACCAAAAATTACCTACAGCTATTAAAAGAATAAATAATACAAAATTGATTTTAAATGGCATGAATTGCCAATAATATTTTATAAAATTAAGGACTCCTGAAAATTTCATTTTTTGAATTACTCAAATATATGGAATAATTATAATCTGAAAATTATTTAATAAAAAAATATCATTCTTTATAAAATACAAATTGCTTCTTGTTACTTTTGAACAATAAAAGTATAAACAATATGAGTACACCAATTACTTGTCCAACCTGTAAAACAAAATTTAATTTAGAGGAGGTTTTAACCGAAGATGTTGAAAAATCGATTAAAGAAAAATATGAAAATCAAAATAAAGAGTTAGTAGCTCAATTAAAAGTAAGAGAAGATGCATTTGCTATTCAACAAAAGCAATTTGAAGAAAATAAGAAAAATGAAAATGAATTGTTTAGAGAGCGTTTAGAAAAAGCTACCGCAATTGCTCAAGAAAAATTGGAATTGGAAATTCGTAAAAAAACGGAGGAAGAGCAAAAAGCGAAAATTGATTTTTACATCAAACAGCAAGCCGAAAGTGACGAAAAGCTAAAATCATTGCAAAATAAAGAGTTGGAAGTTTTAAAATTAAACAACTTGTTGAAAGAGCAAGAAACAACAACAGCTCATTTATTAAACAAACAAAAAATTGAATTAGAAATTCAACTTAAAGCAAAGTATGCGGAAGAATTGCAAAAAAATGCAGAACAAAAATATGAGTTCAAATTAAAAGAACTCGAGCAAAAACTTTCTCAACAAACCAAATTGATTGACGAGCAAAAACGCAAAATGGAGCAGGGTAGTATGGAGCAACAAGGCGAAATACAAGAGAATATGGTGAAAGAAAAACTCACAACCTTATTTCCGTTTGATGAAATTACGGATGTGGCAAAAGGTAAAAAAGGAGCCGATATCATTCAAACCATTCGTAATAGAAACGGAACAATTTGCGGACAAATAATATATGAAAGTAAAAACACCAAAAACTGGAACAATGATTGGGCCGAAAAATTACAAGAGGATGTGAGAGAACAAAAAGCAGATATGGGTGTATTAATTTCGCAAGTATTACCTAAACATATAAAAAACATTGGTAAAGAAAAATCTATTTGGATATGCAGCTACGACGAGTTTGAAGGAGTGGCTGCAATGCTAAGAGAGGCCGTAATTGCTGTATTTGAATCAAAACAAAGCCAAGAAAATAAAGGAGACAAAATGATTCAGTTATATGATTATTTGAATGGAAATGATTTTAAACAAAAATGGGAAGCTATTTTAATCGGCTTTGCCAACATGAAAAAATCAATAGACAAACAACGAACATTTTACAACAACACCTTAGCCGAGCAAGAGCAAATAGCCAACAGCATCATCATCAATGCCAACAACTTTTTAGGAAGTCTGAAAGGAATTTCAGGAAGTGCTATGGATGAAATGAGGATGTTGGAGTAATCAATTTTAATATTTACTCCGCTCCAGGATTATAATCTACTTGTTCCCATTTGCCATCTATAAATTTAGATGTAATTGTGATTATTTCTTCACAATTGGCACAAGCTTGTATTTGTTCTACCTTTTCTGTTTTGATAAATTTATGCTCTATCCATTCGTATTTATATCGAACACTGGTCCATATTCTTTGCTTGGTATAATTTCTGTTTTCAACATAACCAACGGCTGTTTTTTTACTGAAATCAAATGTAAATATGCCCGAACTGAGTAGTTCATCTTTGATAGATTTGCCTTTTTCAATGTTGTAAATATAATAATCAAATTTTTCGCAATAATAGCCCGCATTGTGAAATACAACATTGCTATCATGTGCGATTCGAGTGTCTAATCTTCCATCAAAATTATAATCGCCAGACTGTATATATTCTCTGGTATAGGAATTGTAAGTACAAAAAAGATCATTCAATAACCTCCTTCTTACTTCATTATTATTATTGTGTGGCATTTGATAATCTTGTAATTGATACTCTATCAATTTCCATTCATTATTCCATCGTTTATAAGTATGAATTCGATTTTGGTTGTATGGTTGTGGCTTAGTATAATCAGCAGTAACTAATTTATTTTCTTTTAAATTGAGGGATAAATAAGGTGCTTTGCTCATTAAAGTGTCTACAACAAATTGCCTTAATATATTGTCAAAAATATAGTAATCAATATGAGGTTCTGGTTTTCTGTATACGATGCAGTAATCCATATCTCGATCACTATCCAAATCGAATTCTAATTTTACTTGATTTATATTTTTATATGCAGTCAGGTATTCAAATAAATAGGTGCTTTCAAATTTTTCTACATTTATTTTTAAAAGATACTTTTCCATGCCCTCATTGCCATTGGCCATTTTATAGGCAATAAAAGCTTTAAGGGAAGGTGTTTCATCATCATATTCTGCTATTTTTTTCGGCAGAATTGGTTGAGGCAACGTATCATTTGTTTTAACAGATTCGTTATTTAAAACAACATTATTGGATGATTTCTTGAGTGGGGGAGAATCTAATACGAAACCCTGTTCATCTACATAAATATTTTTCAATGAATCAAAATGTTTCAAGGCAAATGAATACGGATGAATTTTAAAAAATTCGTGTTCAATAATGGATGTTTTGTTTTGATTAAGAATGCTTGTTTGTATTATTTGAAAAATTACCGATTCATTTTGATATAAAACTGGAGGTGTATAAAAGGTTGAAGACAATTTAATATTTGTAGGTACTTCATTACGATACGACTGCATCAAGCTATCCGAATGCAATAGAACCACAATCGGATGATACAGAGAATCGTATTTTTCTACAACTGAACGATTACTGCACAATGCTAATAAATGTTCTTTGCTAACAGGTATTATTTGTGTTGCTATTTTTTGAGAAGGGAGTTTTTTACTAACATCCGTTATTTTTATAAATATGCCTTCTCTAAAATGAGAACTGGTAATCAGTGCATAATCATTTTTAATAAATTTAAAAGCAGTCAAATTTTTTATTCTATCTATATCATTTTGTTTTGCAAACTTTTTGGTACCGTCTTTGTAAATCGTATAGAGTCCATTTTTATGGGTTTCAACTTTTGTACTGTATGGATTGTCTGTGCTTATTAATTCAATTTGTAAATCGTCTACAAATTTTCCATTATATAAGGGGCGCACCGCAATCAATGCACTGTTGTCCCACTCACAATGTTGTGCGTTGGATGAACAAGTAAAACAC
>CANHJA010000089.1 GCA_947460795.1 Bacteroidota bacterium
GAGTCGTTAGTTTTAGATGTACGTAAATATTCTGAATTTTAGGCAGTACAAGTTGAAGAAGCTTTTAGCAGACCGTTGGCCTATATTAATAATTGGTTGAAAGATTTAACAGATGAAAAACCATTCTATATTCATTGTGCAGGTGGTTACAGAAGTATGATTGCTGCAAGTATACTTCAATCAAGAGGTTATAGAAATTTTAAAGAAGTTGAGGGTGGATTTAATGCAATCGCAAAGACAGCAACGCCTAAAACTAACTTTGTTTGTCAAAGCAAAGTAATGGCTGTTTAATGATATCTTTTAAAGAGTACAATAGATTTAAAAAATACATATAAAGTTACATTTAAAAAATGAATAGTATGGAAAATTTTGACAGAAAAAAACATTGGGAAACCATTTATTCAACTAAAGAAATGAATGAAGTAAGTTGGTTTGAACCAAAGCCTGAAACATCATTGCAGCTTATTAATGAAATGATAAATAATAAAAATGCTAAAATAATTGACATTGGAGGTGGGGACAGTTTTTTGGTTGATTTTTTATTAGAAGCAGGATATACCAATATTACAGTGTTGGATATTTCTGAAAATGCATTAGAAAGAGCGAAGAAAAGATTAGGGAATAAATCCAAAAAAGTAAATTGGATTGTTGCTGATGCAGCCACTTTCATACCAGATGAAAAATATGATTTGTGGCATGATAGAGCCGCGTTTCATTTTTTGACAAACGAAAATGAAATTAATAACTATTTAAAAGGAATTCAAAATGGAATGAATGAAAATGGTAAAATTATTATTGGGACTTTTTCGGAAAACGGACCTTTAAAATGCAGTGGAATTGAAATTAAACAATACTCCGAAAATTCTTTAACAACCTTATTAAATCAATTTTTTGAAAAGATAAAATGCATTGCCGTTGACCATAGAACACCTTTTAATACATTACAAAATTTCATTTTTTGCAGTTTTAATAATTTAAAAACAAGGCAAGGAATTTTATAAACAGTTTTTTACTATGTTTAAGACTATATTTAAATGCTTTGTATGCAAATTAGAATACAATTAATTTTACTTCGAAAAAAAATAGCGAACAACAGTTACAAAAAATAAATAAAATGTTAGAAATTATACAAAAACCTTGGCCTTGGTATGTGGCAGGCCCGTTGATAGGATTAACAGTTCCTATATTATTAATTATTGGAAACAAATCATTCGGTGTTTCAAGTTCCTTTAGACATATATGTGCTTCTTGCATTCCTATGAACATTCCTTTTTTTAAATACGAATGGAAAAAAGAAATTTGGAATCTATTTTTCGTTTTCGGAATTTTTATAGGAGGTATAATTGCAGTGCAGTTATTAGGAAATCCTGAACCCGTAGTTGTTCGCCCAAAATTGACTGCTGAATTGCAACAATATGGAATTACAGATTTTTCACAATTGTTGCCTAGTCAAGTTTTTAATTTCGAGAATTTATTTTCTATCAAAGGTTTTATTATGATCGTTCTGGGCGGTTTTTTAGTAGGATTTGGAACACGATATGCGGGAGGTTGCACCAGTGGGCACGCTATTATGGGCATTTCAACTTTACAAAAGTCTTCATTAATTGCAACTTGTTGTTTTATGATAGGAGGTTATATAATGGCAAATTTCATTTTGCCAATCATCTTATCACTTTAAAAATAAATTAGAAAATGAATATAAATACAGAAAAAGATAATAGACATGTTGATGCTGTTTGTGTGAATGAAAGCAATTTAACCCACAAGTGGTACCATAATGTGAAATATTTAATAGTTGGAATTGGCTTTGGAATAATTTTTGTAAAAGCCGAAATTATTAGTTGGTTTAGAATACAAGAAATGTTTAGATTTCAGTCTTTTCATATGTTTGGTATAATTGGGAGCGCTATTCTTGTTGGTATGATATCAATCTTTGTAATTAAAAAATTTAATGTAAAAACCATTTATGGGGAAGATATAAAAATTTCAACCAAAGAATTTAATAAAGGACAAATATACGGGGGATTAATTTTTGGTCTTGGTTGGGCTATTACAGGTGCTTGCCCGGGTCCATTATTTGCACAAATAGGTACTGGATCTTTGGTGGTAATCGTTACCTTGTTTAGTGCTATTTTGGGAACATGGATGTATGGAAAATTCAGAGACAAACTTCCACATTAGTCTATTAAAAACATCAATGAAAAAGAAATTCTTCTTCACTTTCATATTTATTAATTCTATTTTTATAAGTGTAAATAATAAAATAATTGCACAAACACACAGCAATTTTTGGTCTCGTTTATCGCTTAATAAAAAAATATCTTCAAGATATAAATTTGATCTGGAGCTACAATACAGACGTCAAAATGGATTCGAAAACAACAATCCTGTTTTCGAGCCTTTATTGTATTCTTTAAGAACTTGGGTTGTTTATCAACCTAAAAAAGAAATTCAATTTTCAATATCTCCATTTGCTTATTTTTATCATTTCCCAATAATCAATAATGCGTCTGACGTTTCAAAGCCATTTTTAAAAGAGTATAGAATAGCTTTTGCAATGGATAATAAAATTGCTAATTATAAAAAATATGTCTTTCAAAATAGAGTAGGGTTAGAATATCGAATTTTTCAACCAACAATCAATAATGTGGTTCGATTTAGAGAAAAATTAGCGATGAAATATGCTTTTACATCCAAGTGGAGTTTGTTTGTATACGATGAAATGTTATTGAATTTATGTGGTGTGGCAAGAAATCATATGTTTGATCATAATAGATTGGGTTGGAATGTAAATTTTAATATTACCCCAAAATATAAAATTGAAGCTGGCTATATTTTCATTACTAGGCTTCAACGAACTGCTATAACCAATGTAGAAGAAAATAATTTTCTTTTAAACTTTACTTATTTTTTTACAAATTAGAATTAGCAAATATTCTGTCTTTATATTTACATCCTCCTAAATTGTAAATACAAAATTTTGCACGCTAACAAAACAATTCTTCTGGCCACTTTAAATGCTAAATACATTCATATGAATTTAGCCATTCGTTTATTATTTGAATTAAATAAACACGATGAACGCTTAACTTGGAAAGAATTTACAATAAAAGAAGATAAAGATTGGATTGCGAGTGAATGCGCAAAATTTGAAGTGGTTTGTTTGAGTTGCTACATCTGGAATATAGAGCAAACTAAAATGGTATGTGAGAAAATTAAAGCCCTCAATCCTCATTGTAAAATAATGCTTGGCGGTCCCGAGGTTTCATATGAATGGGAAGATATTATAGCATTGCCTTTTGTAGATTATATCATTAAAGGAGAAGGAGAAATTCCTTTTACTTCTTTTTTGAAATTTTATCCAAACGTAGAAACAATTCCAAATTTAATTTCAAAAAATGAACAAGGCATTCATTTTCACAAAGACAATTTTACATTCGATTTAAATTTATATGCCAACACAAATCCGTATCAAAATGACGATACAGAGAGTTTGCAAAACAGGGTTTTATATATTGAAACATCCAGAGGTTGTCCTTACAAATGTGAATTTTGTTTGGCTAGTTTAGATAATAAGGTTCGTTATTTGCCGATTGACCATATTAAATCCAATTTATTGTATTTAATGAAATATGGCAAGACGATTAAATTTTTAGATAGAACATTCAATGTAAAAAAAGATTTTACATTGGATATTTTTCAATTTATTTTAGACAACAGTCGTCCAGAAAATGTATTTCAATTTGAAATTACTGCTGATATTTTACATCCTGATATTATGCAGTTTATCATAGACAAAGTGCCTAAAGGAATGTTTCGTTTTGAAATTGGGATTCAAACAGTCAATCAAAAGGCCAATTTAGAAGTTAGCAGAAAACAAAATTTTGACAAAACAGCAGGTGTTATCAATGCCTTGAAAAATCATGTCGAAATGCATTTAGATTTAATTGTAGGCTTGGCTTTGGATTATTTTGAAGATATTAAATATAGTTTTGAAGAAGTATTTAAATTATATCCTCCCGAATTGCAATTAGGTTTCTTGAAATTTTTAAAAGGAACTCCGTTAAGAGAAAAGCACAATCAACATGGTTTTGTTTTCGACCCCATTGCACCCTACCAAATAATAAAAAGCGATTATTTAAGTGAGCAGGAATTGGCAGATATTGTGAAGTTAGAGCATGCCTTGGAAATCTATTGGAATAAAAAAAGAATCCCCAATACCTTGATATACATCACTGAAAATTATTCTGTTTTTGATTTTTTATTAGGACTAGGAAAATATTTTGGTGAACGAAGTTCTTATTTTAAATATACCTTTAAAGATATTTATGACATTGTTGAAAGCTATGCATTGCAAGCATTTCCTGAAGATCAATTAATTAAACAATTCTTAGCCATTGATTTTTACAGTCAACATAAAATAAAACCTGGAATAAAATTTGTTGATGAAATTGAGCGAAAAGAAAAGAATGAAATTGTAAGTCAATTAAAATTAGATCATCATAAAAATAGACACATTATTATTCCTGTTGATTTTGATTTTAAAAATTTCCAACAATCAAATAAAGTTGTTTTAAATCCACAAGAATTGGTGTTTGAATACACAGGAACGAGTATGCCGAAAATAGTAACTGCTGAGAAAACGGCGGTCTGATTATTTTTGCCTGTGTAGCATTTGGGAAAACAATCAACCTGTTCATATCCCTGCTGTTGAGTTGTTGAAAGAAATCGAAAAACGCAAGTAATTAAAGCGTTCAGCCGAAAAGATATCCGCTGCGGTCTCTATAAATGAATTAACCATTTAGAATAGTTTCGGTTCCTACAAATTTCTGTTAAATCATTAATAATTGATACATAAACTAGCACTTTTATTCGTAAATTGCAACCTTTATGAAAAGTACTATACAGAAATTTATTGTCGCGATCGTTTTCGTTTTGGGTTCAATGAATATAAACGCTCAAACTTCAAATTTAGATAAAATAGCAGCCATAGTTGGTGATAATATCATTTTAAAATCGGAGGTTGAAGGTGCATTTGCAGATTATCAAAAAGAAAACCCTTTGTTGGAAGAAAGTGAAAAGTGTGGTATACTCGAACAATATGTTAGCCAAAAAGTATTGGTAGAACAAGCTGGGAGAGACAGTGTGATAATTTCTGATGAAGAAATTGAAGGCTCTCTAGAAAATAGAATCCGATATTTTGTGAATATGTATGGCTCGGTAGAAAAATTAGAAGAGAATGCGGGCAAAACGGTCTATCAATTAAAAGACGATTACCGACCTTTATTCAGAGATCAATTGACAGCACAAAGAATGCAATCAACGATTATTTCTTCTGTAAAAATTACCCCACAAGAAGTAAAAGCATTTTACGATAAAATACCTGTAGATAGCTTGCCATTTTATCCCTCATTAGTAGAAGTTGGACAAATTGTTTTCAAGCCCAATATCAATGACGAAGTTGAAAAATATGCCATTGATAAATTAGAGGGCATTCGAAAAGATATCATTTCTGGGAAATCATCCTTTGAGGTGATGGCGGGTATTTACAGTGAAGATCCTGGAAGTAAAGATTTAGGAGGAGAACTGGGTATTGCAGGCAGAGATGAATATGTGCCTGAGTTTGCTGCCGCTGCTTTTAAACTTCAAAACGGTGAAATATCATCTGTTGTAAAAACAAAATTTGGTTTTCACATCATTCAAATGCTTAACAGACAAGGAGAAAAAGCAAAACTTCGCCACATATTAATTAAACCATTAATTACGAGTGATATGGTTGCTGTTACGATGAAAAAAGCAGACAGCGTTAGAGCCAATTTGGTTTCAGGTAAACTTGAGTTTTCGGAAGCAGTAGGAAAATACACCACAGACGACAATACCAAATTAACGGGTGGAATGTTCTCTGATCAACAAACCGGTTCAACTTTTGTAGATGTAGAAACCTTGGAGCCACAAATTGCGTTGCTGATTAATGGCATGAAAAAAGGGGAGTTTTCTCAACCCATGGATTTTTTAGACGCGCAAAGTGGAGATAAATTAGTACGAATTATTTATTTAAAAAATAGAACAGAACCTCATAAAGCGAATTTAACAGATGACTATGGGAAAATTCAACAAGTAGCGTTCTCTCAAAAACAAAATGAATATTTAGTAAATTGGATAACTTCAAAAATGGGTACTTTTTATATTAAAATTGATGAAGAGTTCATGACTTGTCCTAAATTAGAACAGTGGAATAGTAAACCTTAGATTTGAGAATTGAATCTCATATATAAATTCAACATTCATCACTTAAAAACCAACATTTAAAAAACATGTACAGTTCAGATATAAAAGCAGTAGAGGCATTGCAACAAAAATACAGCGAATTAAAAGCAGCTATTGGTCAAGTAATTGTGGGGCAACATGAGGTTGTTGAAGGAGCTATTATTTCTATTTTATGCAACGGACACAGTTTATTAGTTGGGGTGCCAGGTTTAGCAAAAACGTTGTTGGTAAACACAATTGCTCAAGTATTAGATTTAGGATTTAAGCGAATTCAATTTACTCCCGATTTAATGCCAAGTGATATTACGGGCGCTGAAATTTTAGATGAAAATCGGAATTTTAAATTCATTCAAGGCCCCTTGTTTTCCAATATTATTTTGGCCGATGAAATCAATCGGACACCGCCCAAAACACAAGCTGCTTTGTTGGAGTCTATGCAAGAAAGACAAATTACCATTGCAGGAGTGGTTCATAAATTGCCGGCACCATTTTTCGTATTGGCTACCCAAAATCCGATTGAGCAAGAAGGAACTTATCCTTTGCCTGAAGCTCAATTAGATCGTTTTATGTTTAATATTTGGTTGGATTATCCAACGTTTCAAGAAGAATTGGATGTTGTAAAAAACACTACATCAGATAAAAAACAAGAACTGCCAAAAGTAATGAGTGGCGAAGAGATTTTATATTTCCAAGGCTTAGTTCGTCGAGTGCCAGTAACCGATCATGTGATGGAATATGCGGTGAGATTGGTACATAAAACTCGACCAAATGAACAAGGATCTGACATTGCTCGAAACTACATTTCTTGGGGAGCGGGTCCACGGGCTTCACAAAATTTAATTATGGGTGCAAAATGTTATGCCTTATTGCATGGCAAATTCAGTCCAGACATTGAAGATGTAAAAGCCGTTGCATTGCCTATTCTTCGTCATCGTTTGGTAAGAAATTACAAAGCCGAAGCCGAAGGATTGAAAATAGAAGATATTATTTCTAAATTATTATAATCGAATAAAAAGCCAACGAAAGTTGGCTTTTTATATTGGGTTACTCATTGCCTTATTCTTTATTCATCTTCGTTGCACCTGTTCCGATATTCGGGATTTCTTGCCCATTTATTAAAAGCCAAAGGCTTTAAAGAACAGGTTTTTATTTTTGTTGTATTAATTCACCACTCATTGGGTCGATATTTGCGCCAAAGACAACTACAATAACCCAATTTTCACTATTTTGAATTTGTGCCAAGCCGACTCCAACTTGAGCTTCAACTTCAGTCGGGAAGCCCATTAGCATTGCTTCTCGATGACCAGTTTTACTGTTGGCCCAGGTCTCAACCGCAAGTTGGGCTCGATCCTTTGCACCGCAGCTTGGGGTAATTGGTAAAGTTGGAATTAAAATTTCGCTAAACACAGTTACACCAAAGTATTTTCCTCGATCTGAACATTCTGGCAAGAGTGGCTGTCCTGCAACTGGACGAGTTTCGACGTGTCCACCTTGACCAGATTTTACGCACCAGTCTGCATGAATTTGAGCAGCCTTATCTAGAGCAGTCTTTTGAACAAGGGCCCATTTTTGGGTCGAACCTTGCCCAGTATCTAATCTAAATCTGTTAATTTCAAGAGCAATCTCCTTTTTAATATTGGCTGGGGTAGGTTGGGCATTTACTGAGATCCCTAGCGATAGGGAAAGTATAATTCCAATCGTCCGTTTAAGTCTGATTGTTACCATTTGTTGTTTTTATTTTTTGTTTATCTTGTTAATGTCAGTCATTTAATCTGCTGTTATTTTACGATAGCTGGGAATGGGTTTCTTGTCCATTTAATAAAAACTAAAGGCTTTCAAGAACATAATACCTTTGAAGGCAGAGCCTTCAAAGAGCAGGGCTTGCAGGTAACGTTTTGGGGCTTGGCGAAGTGGGGGATTAGAAGTACAAATGTTCAAATTAGCACTAATGTTGATAGCAGTACAAATGCTCAATTTAGCACTTATGCCCCCATTTTGCCAAACCCCTGTTAGCAGAAGTTTATTTAGTTAATTTAATCTTTTTGCATATACTAGG
Source organism: Bacteroidota bacterium (assembly GCA_947460795.1). GTDB lineage: Bacteria > Bacteroidota > Bacteroidia > Chitinophagales > Chitinophagaceae > OLB11. The sequence continues at coordinate 8,324 of CANHJA010000089.1, forward strand.
CGTAATTTCAAATTCCCCTTTCCAAGTTTCATTTTGAGTTTTAGCTTCATACTCATATTTACCAGGTGGAAGTACTTCAAAATAAGTACCCTCTTGTGAGCAATTAGGTTCGTCTTCATTAAAGTATGAAGTTAATTTACCAAAATATTCATCATCATTAATATAAATGTCTATTTCACCTGCTCTTTTCCAATTTGTATAAA
>CANHJA010000090.1 GCA_947460795.1 Bacteroidota bacterium
CCTTAATACTAAGGTTAATACAAACCCAGTTCATTATTATTAAAAAACATTATGGCAGCAGTAAAAGAATTTTCAGTACAAGAAAAATTAACTACAATCATTTCATTACAAAAGATTGATTCTAAAATTGACGAAATCAATAAACTTCGTGGTGAATTACCTATGGAAGTGAAGGATTTAGAAGATGAAATAGAAGGTTATAATACTCGTATTAATGGGTTAGAAAGAGAAATTAAAGAAATTAAAGATGATATTAACAGCAAAAAAGCATTGCAACAAGAGTGCGCTGCTAATTTGAAAAAATACGAAAAACAACAAGAAAACGTAAAAAATAGTCGTGAGTTTGAAGCAATCAATAAAGAAATTGAAATGCAAGAACTTGAGATTAAAGCATGCGATAAAAAAATAAAAGATGCTACTTACGAGATTGAAGAATTTGATACGCAAAAAAAACACACAGAGTCTTTAATAGCTTCTAAACAAGAAATTCTTACAATCAAACAAAAAGAATTGAAAGTTATCACTGAAGAAACATCTAAAGAAGAAGCAGAGTTGTTAAAAAATCGTGAAAAGGCTGCTCAATCAGTAGAAAACAGGTTGTTGGTTGCTTATGAAAGAATTCGTAAAACATTTAAAAATGGCTTAGCTGTTGTAGCGGTAGAAAGAGATTCTTGTGGTGGATGTTTCAACATGATTCCACCTCAAAGACAATCTGATATTCGCTTACGCAAAAAAATGATTGTTTGCGAACATTGTGGTCGTATTATGATTGACAGTGAATTAAGTGATTCAGTTACCATTTAATTAATAAAAAACTAATAAATTTGTAGCGCAATTGAAAAATTGCGCTATTTTATTTTATACTATTTGAGACATATCAACCCTATATTATTTTTTTTTTATTTTTTGATATGGTCATCAAAATCAAATGCACAAGAATTTATTTTTAATTCAAATTGCCAAGAAGCATACAAATGTTTTATGTCGATGAAAATAAATGCTGGAAAACAAATTTTAGCAAATGAATTATTGACAAATAAAAAAAACATTCTCCCAATTGTTTTAATCAATTACGAAGACTTTATTTCATTAAGTTTCAATGAAAATCCTGTAGAATACAAAAAAAGGAAATTAGTACTAGAAAAAAGAATTCATATAATAGAAAAAGGAAACAAAAATTCTCCTTATTTTTTATTTTCGAAAGCTCTCCTTTATTTTCAATGGAGCATCATACAAATTAAATATGGAGATTATTGGGATGCCGCATGGGACTTTAGAAAAGCATATCAACTCTTTAAAGAAAACAATAAAAAGCATCCAAACTTTACCCCTAATCACATCTATTTGGGTGTTCAAGAATCTGTGATGAGCACGATACCCAATGGATATAAATGGGCGTCTTCTATATTCGGTTTAAAAGGGAATATGGCCCATGGCATGCTCTTATTAAAAAACTACAACAATTCAAATGAAACCTTGTTTAAAGAAGAATCAAAGTTGTATTATATTTATTTGAAAAATTATTTAGAAAATGACATAACGGGTGCTAATCTTCTAATAAGTACTTATCAAATGGATATTATAAACAATCAATTATTTGTTTTTATGGCATCTAATTTAGCGTTAAATAATAAAAAAGCGCAACTAGCTGAATCAATCCTTTTAAAAAGAAATAAAAGTACTGAGTATATGCCTTTCCCCATGTTAGATTACGAATTAGGAGACGCAAAAATGAAAAAATTAGATCTCAGTGCGATTCAATATTTTCAAAAATTTATCCAACAAAATAAAGGAAATTTTTATACCAAAGATGCTCTTTACAGCATTGCATTGTGTTATTACTTAAAAGACGATCTAAAAATGGCAAATGAATATTTGGCCAAAGTAAAAACAATAGGAAAAACAGAAACAGATGCTGACAAACAAGCATTAAAAAGAGCATCCAAAGGTGTTTTCCCAAACAAATTATTGTTAAAAACAAGGTTACTAAATGATGGTGGGTACAATACAGAAGCATTAAAAATAGCCACTTCCATTTTACCTAATACATTAAAATCAGAAGCTGAGCAATTAGAATCTATTTATAGAATTGGTAGAATATACGATGATCTAGGACAACAAGAAAAAGCCCTTTTTTATTATCATTTAACCATTGAAAAAGGAAGCCATTCATCCGAATATTTTGCTGCTCGGGCTTGCCTACAGGCTGGATACATTTATGAGAAAAAAGGCCTATTAGCAAAAGCAAAAGAATATTACAACAGAGAACTTTCTTTGGGTGATCATGATTTTAAAAATTCACTGGACCAACGAGCAAAATCTAGCTTGAATAGAATAAAATAAAAAACATAAAAAGTAATAAATCAAATAAATTTATAAAGACGAAAAACATGAGTTATTCACAATATCAAATATGATTATTTAAAATGACGTTCGTTTTATAACTTTGTGCTTTCTCTCAATTATGTATATGAATCCCCCACGTGTTAAAATTTTTTCGGGTACTAATACCCTAGATTTAGCTTCTAATATTTCTACTCATTTCGGAAAAAATTTAGGCAAAGCAACCATCCAAAAGTTCAGCGATGGAGAATTTCAACCAGTTTACAATGAAAGTATTCGTGGAGACTATGTTTTTATCGTACAAAGTACATCTGCTCCGAGTGACAATTTAATGGAATTATTAATGATGATCGATGCAGCAAGAAGAGCGTCTGCAGGATACATCACAGCCGTGATTCCTTACTTTGGATATGCTCGTCAAGATAGAAAAGATAAACCACGTGTGAGTATTGCATCCAAATTAGTAGCTAATTTATTGACTACTGCTGGGGCTAATCGCATCATGACAATGGATTTACATGCACCACAAATTCAAGGTTTTTTTGACATCCCTGTTGATCATCTTGATAGCTCTGCAATATTTATCCCTTACATTGAAAACTTAGGCATTAAAGACTTAACCTTTGCATCTCCTGATGTAGGATCAACGAATAGAGTAAGAGAAGTTGCCAGTTATTTTGGAGCAGACATGGTTATTTGTGATAAACAACGCAAAAGAGCAAATGAAATTGCTGGAATGACAGTGATTGGAGATGTAACTAACAAAGATTTAGTGTTGATAGATGACATTTGTGATACAGCAGGCACATTGACTAAAAGTGCTGCCATGTTGATGGATAAAGGAGCTAAAAGCGTAAGAGCATTTTGTACACACCCTGTATTAAGTGGAAAGGCTTACGAAAACATTGAAAATTCTGTATTGAGTGAATTAGTAGTTTGTGACACAATTCCTTTAAAACAAGAATGCAGTAAAATTAAAGTATTAAGCACAGCTGAATTATTTTCAGTTGCAATTAGAAATACCTTTGAAAATAAATCGATTAATCAGCTTTTTATTCACAGCCATTTAAAATCGAAATAATAGTGTTTCAGTAATATAATTATTAAAAAGGGTTTCAATTTTGAAACCCTTTTTTAATAATTAATATCGTGTTTTTATTCTAGAGAAAAATTGGAAGTTATTAATCAAAATATCTCAACAAAAAAAACGCTGTATTTAAAATACAGCGTTCAAGATTATACATTATAAATAAATTATGCTATTTTTTCAACTTGAGCATAACTCAATTCAACTGGAGTAGCTCTTCCGAATATTTTCACTACCACTTTAATTTTCTTTTTCTCTTCGTTAACTTCTTCAATTGTACCGTTAAAATCATTGAACGGACCATCGATAATTTTAACTGTTTCGCCAACGATGTATGGTTCTAACATACTAACACCATTGTCAGCCATTTCATCCATTTTACCAAACATTTTATTAACCTCACTTTTACGCAAAGCATCTGGATGATCTTTCCCTAAAAAATGAATTACACCGGTAACATTTTTTATCGCGCTGATCATATCATCAGATAAACGATTTGTAGTTGCTTCTAATAAAATATAGCCTGAATAAAGTATTTTTTCACGCATTACTTTTTTACCGCCTACTACTTTGAATACTTTTTCTACAGGACATAAAATTTGAGTAATTGTTCCACCCCATCCTGAACGACGTATTTCTACATCTAAATATTCTTTAATTTTTCGTTCTTTTCCACTCAACACACGCAATACAAACCATTTTGTATCCGCTTCGGGTGAAGCTATTTTAACTTCTAACTCATTATTTTCCAAATCCATCAGTTATTATATTTAAAATAATTTGTAAAAATTTTCGAACACGACTTCAGACGATCCATCCATTACAAAAACAATTAAAGTAAGAAATAATACACTTACCAAAGTAATGATTGTAGATTGTTGCAATTCTTGCCATGTAGGCCAAGTTACTTTATGAATTAATTCATCGTATGCTTGCTCGAAATAATTAAAAAGTTTTGTCATTTTTTATTGTTTTAAAGTTGTAATACAAATTGTAAAACTTTGCACGGGCACTAAGATTCGAACTCAGATCAAAGGTTTTGGAGACCCGTATGCTACCATTGCACCATGCCCGTATTTATTATGGTAAAAAATACGAAGTACTTAGAGATTCCTAAGTACTTCGTAAATATTTCAAGACTATATAGCCTTATTTTTTACTTAACAATTTCAGTTACTTGTCCTGCACCTACAGTACGTCCACCTTCACGGATAGAGAATTTCAATCCTTTTTCCATTGCGATTGGTCCGATTAATTTAACTGTGATAGATACATTATCACCAGGCATAACCATTTCAGTTCCTTCTGGTAATTGTACTTCTCCAGTAATATCTGTAGTTCTGAAGTAGAACTGAGGGCGATATTTTTGGAAGAATGGAGTATGACGTCCACCCTCATCTTTTGATAATACGTAAACCTCAGCTTTAAATTCTGTATGAGGAGTAATAGATTTTGGTTTACAGATTACCATACCACGACGGATATCAGCTTTCTCAATACCACGAAGTAATAAACCAGCGTTATCACCAGCTTCACCTCTATCTAATAATTTACGGAACATCTCAACTCCTGTACAAACTGATTTCAAAGGAGAATCGTTAAATCCAACGATTTCAACCTCTTCACCAACTTTGATTACACCTCTTTCAATACGACCTGTAGCAACTGTACCACGACCTGTGATTGAGAATACATCCTCTACTGACATCAAGAAATCTTGATCGATTGGACGTGGAGGTAATGGAATGTAAGAATCAACTGCTTCCATTAATTCTTCTACTTTTTTAGTCCATTGCGCTTCACCAGCTAATGCACCAGTTGCAGAACCTTGGATGATTGGTGTGTTATCTCCATCAAATCCGTATGTAGATAATAAATCACGAATTTCCATTTCTACTAATTCTAATAACTCTGGATCTGGAACGATGTCCACTTTATTCATGAAAACAACCATTTTAGGAACACCTACTTGACGAGCTAAAAGGATATGCTCACGAGTTTGTGGCATAGGACCGTCTGTAGAAGCTACTACTAAAATCGCACCGTCCATTTGGGCAGCACCAGTAATCATATTTTTCACATAGTCAGCATGTCCTGGACAGTCAACGTGTGCATAGTGACGTGTAGCAGTTTCATACTCAACGTGCGCTGTGTTAATTGTGATACCACGCTCTTTTTCCTCTGGAGCACCATCGATATCATCATAATTTTTCTTTTCTGCTAAACCAATTTTTGATAATACGTCTGTGATTGCAGCTGTTAATGTTGTTTTACCATGATCGACGTGACCAATAGTACCAATGTTTACGTGGGGTTTGTCCCTTTTGAAGGTCTCTTTTGCCATTTTGTAACGGTTTTAAATTGTTGTTATTGTTTCTTATTCTTATTTAAGGAATGCAAATGTAAATTTTAGTTTTGAATATTCAAAAATATTTTTTATTGTATTTTTAAAATAATTATCCACTTTTAGCAATTCAAATTCGTTTTTATCATTTTTCTCCACATATATAGATAATTTAACATTCGTAACATTCAGTTGAATAGGTTGAATATTTTAATTCTGATTTTTAAACATATTTTAAAAAATCCAATTGATAGAATATAAAATTAGTACAAATTTTAATTGGGCAGGTTGTTTTTATACCGTAAGCAAACTACAGCCTCTAATTTCACTTTGCTCAATGCGACCATTTATTTCGAATGAATGATTTTCAAATACTTCCCCATAATCATCTGTTGCTATAAAACTACATGAATATTGATTCGCCAAATCAATGATATTGATTGCCCCTTTTCCGATTGATTTAATAGATAATGGATCGCTCAAATCCCTCACTAAAATACGGAGCCAATTGGGTGTTTCATAAATGCCATTTTGTAAAGAATAGGCTTGCGATAAAAGTTCTGTCATGCCGTATTCTGAAAATATTTGAGGCAATGAAAAAGCATTTTTAAGCGATGAATGGACTTCCTTGCGAGTCAGCTCTTCCCTCCTCCCCTTCATACCGCCTGTTTCAATTATTTTTACATAATTTAATGGCATTGGATATTTTTCAGCGAAATCTAACAAAGCGTAGGTTACTCCAAATAGAAGTGTGGGTTGTTGTTGTTTTTCGAGTTCAAGTATCACTTGATACAATTTTTCTTGATTATCTAAATAAAAATCACTTGAAGCATGTTCACTCTTTTTAATTAATTGATTCACCATATAAACCAACGATGAATTCCCTCTTTCTAAATAAGATGGTAAAAGCCCTAAAATGCAATATTGATGAACATCTCCAAAAAACTGTTGAAAAATTTTAAGAAATGACGTTTCATAAATTTCAGGATTCACAACATAATGTTTACTTGAAATTTGCCCTGTGGTTCCGCTGCTATTAAATACTAAAGTGGGCAATTGATGGGCTCCTTTTTTTTGAATATAAATTTCGGTAGATTTAAAAAAAGAGATTGGTAAAAAAGGAATCTGATGGATGGAATTCACTTTCGACAGGTCAATTTTTAATAATTCTATGTATTGTTTATATATTGGTAAATAGGCAGCTTGAAACCGAAAAATAGCCAATGCTTTTTCTTCAAATTGATTGTCTTCAATATCAAAAATTTCGGTTTCTAATTCGTTTATGTTCATTTTTATCACGTAAATTTGTTCAATGAAAAAAAGTATTTTATTCTTTTTTATTATTCTTACCAGTATTTCTTGCAACAAGAAATCAACTCAATCTACCCCACCTAAAATTACTTTTTATACATTAAGTACTGATTATTTTCCATCGGGTTATGGCCAAGCGAAAGTAAGTATTTTTTTTAATGTTTTTGACAAAGAAGGGGATGTCGGATTTAATGAAGAAAATATTTATTTAGTAGATAGCCGAAGTCCCAATGATACTCAAAAATTCGTTTCACCAAATGTGCCGGCAAATGAAAATAAATCTTTAACAGCATTGTTTGAAACACAAATTGAAGGTGGTTTTTTAATTGCCAGAAAAGACAGCCCTGTTCATTACAAAACAGATACTTTATTTTGGACAATTTCTATTAAAGACAAAGCAGGCAATAGAAGCAATTTTATAAAGACGTCAGATTTGATTTTATATCATTAATGCTTGCACTGCCAAATCATAACTATTCAAACCGAAACCTGCGATAACTCCCATACTTACTGGCGCTATAAATGACTCTTTGCGGTAATTCTCTCGGGCATACACATTGGAAATATGCACTTCAATTATTTTTTTTGTTGCGATCGATTTGAGTGCATCTGCAATAGCAATTGAGGTGTGTGTATAAGCACCCGCATTGATGATAATTGCATCCGCATCGAAGCCTTGTTTTTGTATTTCATTGATAATTTCACCTTCTACATTGCTTTGATAGATGGTGAATTGTATGGATGAATACTTTTTTTGTAATGTCAAAAGGAAGTCATTCAATGATTGATTCCCATAAATTTCGGGCTCTCGAGTGCCTATTAAATTTAAATTGGGTCCGTTGATGATGCTTATTTTCATGCTTCTAAAATTGTGAACAAAGTTATGTAAAATATCAAGTAATTTTGAATTCAATAAAGGTATTAAGTTGCAATCATTCATTAAAGGCTATAAATCGTATTTACAACTCGAAAAATCGTTGAGCAAAAACTCTATTGAAGCCTATTTGCATGATATCGAAAAACTGCAACAGTATTTAGCAATTTCGCAACAAACGATTTTGCTGGATACAATTAATTTAAAAACACTTCAAAATTTCATACATTGGATTCATGAATTAGGCATGACGGCTACTTCACAAGCAAGGATTATTTCTGGATTAAAAAGTTTTTTTAATTATTTAATACTAGAAGATATCATTCAATCAAATCCTACTGAATTATTAGAAGCTCCGAAAACAGCTCGCAAACTACCCGACACATTGGCTTTTGAAGAATTGGAAAAATTATTTGATGCCATTGACATGAGCACACAAGAAGGCACTCGAAATAAAGCGATTTTAGAAACCATGTATAGCTGCGGACTGAGAGTTACCGAGCTTACGGAATTAAAAATATCGAATATTTA
>CANHJA010000091.1 GCA_947460795.1 Bacteroidota bacterium
CATCCTGAAACAGGATTCGTAATAAACGCTAAAGAATTGGGCGATATTATGAAAAAAAATGTGATCGATTTAGCCGACCATTTAAACCTAAATATAGATGTTGCATTTATGGCAGGGAAACTAACTTCTGCTGAAAATTTTGCCATAGGTATTTGGAATCAACTTGAAGAAGAAGTACAAAAATTAGGTGCTCAAATGCACTGTGTGAAATTAATAGAAACTCCACGCATTTATGTGGAATATTTCGGTAAATAAAATAACAATATGTCATACAACAAAATAGAACAATTCGACGAAAAAACATTAGAAAGTTTATCGTCTCATTATAAAAACATTTTAACTGATTTAGGAGAAGACACCACGCGTGAAGGTTTAGAAAAAACACCTCATCGTGTAGCAAAAGCCAATCTTTTTTTAACGCAAGGGTATAAAATGGATGCAGTAGAAATTATTAATTCTGCAAAATTTACAGAAAGCTACAGCGAAATGGTTATTGTGAAAGACATTGAGCTATTTTCGATGTGTGAACACCATATGTTGCCATTTTTTGGCAAAGCGCACATTGCCTATATTCCCAATGGCTATATTACTGGTTTAAGCAAACTGGCTCGAGTGGTAGATTGTTTTGCACGTCGCTTACAAGTACAAGAACGCATGACGCATCAAATTTTAGATGCTGTAAAAGAAGCTCTCGATCCATTAGGCGTTGCTGTAGTAATTGAAGCTCGTCACATGTGCATGATGATGAGAGGCATTCAAAAACAAAATTCTTCTACCACAACATCCGCTTTTTCTGGACAATTTGAGAACAACACAACTCGTTCAGAATTTTTGCGATTGATTTCTGCAAGTTTGCATTAATAGTAATTGGAAATTATTTTGGGGGTCAAAGCCTGTTTCTTTATTGAAATATTGGGCGTTGGCACCATTTTAACTCAATCACTTTCTTCGACTTTTTTTTCTAAGAAAATACTAAAACGCTCACATTACAAAAAAAATGCTGAGCGTTTCTTTTATTATAAATTCATAAGTTTACACAAATAAAAAAAGGTTGAATAAATTAATTTATTCAACCTCATATATAAGATTCTCCCTGGTGTTCTTTTTAAAACATTGCTTCAATGATTGGCAAAAATGTGTCTGCTTTAAGAGCAGCACCACCAATTAAACCTCCATCAACATCTTCGCAAGCAAATAATTCTTTCGCGTTGGTTGCATTGCAACTACCACCATATAAAATAGAAATTTCTTGAGCAATTTCATTGTTATACTTTATTGCAATTAAAGATCGAATATAGGAATGCATTTCTTGTGCTTGTGCTGTAGTAGCTGTTTTCCCAGTTCCAATTGCCCAAATAGGTTCGTAGGCAATCACTACATTATTGAGCATTTGTGCTGCATCTAAATGAAAAAGACTTTCTTCTAACTGTTTTGCAACAAATTCATTTTGAGTGTTTGCTTCTCTAATTTCCAAAGACTCTCCACAACAAAATATAACTTGCAAATCATTTTCAACTAAAGCATCTACTTTACTTTTTAAAAATTCATTGCTTTCCGCATAATATTGTCTTCTTTCTGAATGTCCAATAATTACCGAATCCACTCCAACTTCTTCTAACATAGAAATTGATATTTCGCCTGTGTAAGCGCCTGAAGTATTGTTATTGCAATTTTGTGCGCCTAAAAAAAAGTTAGGTTTTGATAATTCTGTTATTGTATCGTCTATCAACATTAAGTGTGTAAATGGAGTACAAAAAATTACTTGTTTGTTGTCATCTAACTCAGGGCTTTTATTCATTATTTCTTCAACTAAAGCTTCTCCATCGGCTAAAGTCATATTCATTTTCCAGTTTCCCGCTACTATTTTTTTTCTCATTTTTTATTTTTTATTAGAACCCAGGATTAGGCTTTGGCTTTGGAGCGATCTTAGCTTTACCAGCACCTTTATTTGCATTCATTCCATCAATAATATCTTGCGTAACATCTAAATCTTTGTTAGCAAATAAAATAGAGCCATCTTTAGAGTATGAAAGTATATAATCGTATCCTTTTTCTGCATTGTATTGCTCAATGTATTTGTGCAAATTGTCATGAATTTCTTTGTTAAAAGCATCTTGATCTTTCAAATATTTCGCACCTAAATTTTGACGTTTTAATTCTAATTCTTGTTGCTTAGCCATCAATCTTTGTTGTGCAGCTTCCCCTTCAGCCTGAGTCATCAAACCATCTTGTGCTTTTTTTTGCAAACCAGCATATTCATTTTGCAACGTGTTTGCCATTTTTTCTAATTCAGCATCAATGTTTTTTTGACGATTTTCAAATTCTACTTTTCTTTTTTTAAAATAATCATAATTAGATTCTAAGGTGTCAATATCAACAAATGCGATTCTTGCACCAGCAACAACAACTTCTTTTCCAGTTGAATCTTTTGTAGTAATCACATCTGGTCTCGATTTTTTATTGGATTTAATATTCATACCAAATAAAATAGCAACACCAATTAATGCTAATGAACTGAAAACAATGGGTAAATTCTTCATATTTATTTTTATAACGTTCGCAAAGTTAATCGAAATGAATGTTTTTTCTACCTAAAAAGCCCTATAATTTAGTTAAAACATATTAAGATATTATACTGACCATTTTACCCGGTTTTACAACCACTATGTTTTGCATTTCCAAACTAAGCAAACAACCTGCAATTTGTGAAGAGTTTAATTGGCATTTTTGCAATAATTCATCAATATGTATGGCTTCTTTTTCATTTAAAATAGCATATACTAATTTTTCATCTTCCGTCATTTCAATAAATAATTGACGTTGCGCAGGCTTCGCTTTAAAGGATGTATTCCATCCTAAATTTTGAATTACATCATCGGCAGAAGTTACTAAAGAGGCTTTTAAAGATTTTATTAAATAATTGCAGCCTGCACTTTTTGCATCGGAAATTCTTCCTGGAAAACAATACAATTCTTTGTTGTAGGAACTGGCTAACTCTGCTGTTATCATTGAACCTCCTTTTATATCCGTTTCAATAACGATGGTGGCTTCAGACATGCCCGCAACTACCCTGTTTCTGGTTGGAAAATTTTCTCGATTGGGCAACGTAGTTGAAAAAAATTCGGACAAAAGTCCACCATGCTCCATCATTTCCATAGCTGTATTTTTATGTGCGGATGGATAAATTTTATCTAAGCCGTGTGCTACGACTCCTATAGTTGCTAGGTTTTGCTTAATTGCTTGTCGGTGCGCAATGATATCAATACCATAAGCTAGGCCGCTTACGATGGTCACACCATAAGGTTGCAATTGCTCGATAAGCTCTTCACAAATTCGTTTTCCATAATCTGTAAAAGTTCTGGTGCCTATTATAGAAATTATTTTTTGCTGATGAAATTGATAGTTCCCACGAAAAAACAAAACAGAAGGTGCGTCAATACAGTTTTTTAGATGGCGAGGATAGTGTTCGTCACTTTGCAACAAAATTTTAATATTATTTTTTTCACAAAAGGCTAATTCTGTCTCTATTTCTTTTTTGCAATCAAATTTTAAAATAGCGGTTGCAATGCTTTCATTTAATCCAACATGTTTCTGTAAATATTTACTCGAGGAAAAAAACAGTTTCTCTGCGTCTGGTTCCTTTTCAATAATTTTTTTGAATCGAATAGGACCAATTCCGGGTATTTTACTTAATGCTAATTGATAGTAGGTTTGTAGGTTCATCTGTCATTAAAAAGTAAAAATATCAAACTATGTTTGATTTACCCACTTTTTAAGTATATTTGAAATTCAAAAAGTCGTTAATGAAAAAAATAGCTTTATTCTCATTTACATGCCTTGCTATTAGTATGTTATTTATTACATCTTGTGAAAAAAGTGACAATAGCATTTATTTCTACAACGAATCTAAAGATACTATTGCTCCTACTATACAAACGAACGCCCCATTAAACAGTGAAATTTTTAATTACGGCGATGACATTCATATCGTTGGGAATGTAGTTGATAAGGAAACAGAAAAAACAAGTGGCAAATTAAAATCCCTTACGATCGAAGTTTTACAAATGAATGCCACTTATGACACTGTAAAAAACAATACCCCCATATTATATAAAACGCCTGCTGTAGATGGCAAAGATGTATATACATTTAATACAAAAACGTTGGTAAACTTTGGCAGTGAAACTACTTATTACCGATTGTTGATTACCGCATATGATTACGCAGGAAGATCGGCAAGAGACACCACGAAATTCTCAATTCAATAATTTTTTTACAAAAAAAGCAACTTAAAACAGTTGCTTTTTTTTATTCTTTTTAGTTTGCTTTTCTTACAGTTAATTGTTCGATGCGTTTTTCATAATTTTCGCCTTTGAAAATATAGTTGACGTAAATGCCTGGTACCTGAATTTCATTTGGATCCAACTCCCCTGTTTCAACTAATTCTTCTACTTCTACAATGGTTTTTCTACCGGCCATAGCCATTAATGGATTAAAATTACGAGCAGTATCTTTAAATATTAAATTTCCTTGTCGATCTGCTTTCCATGCTTTAACAATCGCAAAATCACTTTGAAAAGCCATTTCCATTAGGTATTCTTTTTCTTCACCATACATGGTAAACTTGCGCGTTTCTTTACCAATTGCTACTTCTGTACCCACACCAGCTGGAGTATAAATTGCAGGAATGCCATAACCTGTAGCCATGCATCGTGTTGCTAATGTACCTTGAGGAATTAGTTCTACTTCCAATTCACCACTTAATAATTGACGTTCAAATTCAGCATTTTCACCTACATACGATGAAATCATTTTCTTCACTTGTTTTTTTTGCAACATCAATCCAATGCCAAAATCATCTACTCCAGCGTTATTAGATATACAAGTTAAATTTTTAACGCCTTTGTCAACCAACGCTTGAATGCATTTTTCAGGAATGCCGCACAATCCAAAACCACCTAACATAATCGTCATTCCATCTTCAATATGTTGTACCGCTTCTGTTGCATTGGCAACGACTTTATTCAAACCCATTATAGTATTATTAAGAGCACAAAGGTATTGTTTAATGATTAATTTTTCAAAGAAGAAGTCAGGTTGGTAATTATTTAATCACTCACAACCACTTTCAACTCTCCTTGATAGCTTTCAATATCAATATAGTTTCCTAACTCACCCTGTAAATATTGCCCATGATGGAAACTATCCACTTGTTGATTGATTTCGTTTTTTATAACAATTAAAAATTCTCCATCTGTTTTTTCGAGTTTAGTCCAATCATACGTATCATTTAGTTTTTTATTGGGTTCTATTTTACCATACACTTGCTGAATATTATTGGTAATAAACGTCAATGAAATGGGATATTCGTTGTTATTCTTTATTTGTATATTGGCTTTTTTGCTAAAATTGCAGGCAAATGCAACTAAACAAATGGCGATAAAAAGAAAGCTATTTTTCATGCAATCGAAGGTAAATATTATTTCCATAAAAAAAGTCCTGATTGCTCAGGACTTTAATTTTTTATTTATCAAAATGGATTAAGCCATTTCTTTTAATTCTGCTATTTTTTGATCTTTGTCAACTTCTTGAGTTAATTTATCTGTTTTATCTAAATCAACTAAGATTGGTGCAGCAACAAAAATTGAAGAGTAAGTACCTGTAATAACACCAATCATCATTGCAAATGCAAAACCTTTCGTAACCTCACCACCAAAGATGAACAAGATTAACAAAGTGATAAATACAGTAAATGAAGTCATAATTGTACGACTCATCGTATCATTAATCGCTGCATTGATAATTGAAGTTTTGCTTTGACCAGGGCGTTTACGGAAGTACTCTCTAACTCTGTCAAATACGATAACGGTATCATTCATTGAGAATCCAATTACTGTTAAGATCGCTGCAATAAAATGTTGATCGATCTCTAAAGAGAAAGGAACTACATTTTTCAAGAATGAGAAGACAGCCAACATAATAAATACGTCATGCACTAAGGCAACTAATGTACCTAATGAGTACTGCCATTTACGGAAACGAATGAAGATATAAATAGCAATTAAGATCAATGACCAGATCGTTGCTTTTAATGCACCCCATTTCAAATCATCAGAAATGGTTGCAGATACTGTATTTGAGCTTAAACGATCTGGAGCGCTAAATTGTTCCAAAGTTGTGTTCGCAGCAATAAAATTACCAGATTTTAAACCATTGTATAATTTTTCTACGATTTCGTTTGTAACTGCATCACTGTTTTCTGTGCGTTTGTATGCAGTAACAATATTCACTGTGTTACCAGTACCTATTGTTTTTACGATTGGATTATCCCCTTCAAATGTAGATTTTAATTTTTCTCTGATGTCATTTGTTTTGTATTTACCATTTAATTCTACAGTATAACTTCTACCTCCTAAAAACTCAACACCTAAATGGAAGCCATTAAAAATTGATCCAACTCCCAACAAAGCAACAACAATAGAAATGATGTATGCTTTCTTTCTCCACTCAATAAATTTGAAATTGAAGCTTTGGAATAATTTCGAAGAAAAATTAGTGAAATAATTAAAGTGTTTCCCTTTTTTAATTCTCATATCTGTGATTAAACGAGATACTAAAATTCCACAGAACAAAGACAATAAGATACCTATAATTTGAGTAGTAGCAAATCCTAATACAGGACCTAAACCAAATATAAATAAAATTACAGCTGTCATTAATACCGTGATATGACCATCTAATACAGGGCTTAATGAACGACGATAACCTTCGTTTACAGCGTCTTCATGTGACTTATCTAATTTTAATTCTTCTTTGATACGCTCAAAAATGATAACATTTGTATCCACAGCCATACCAATTGTTAATACTAAACCGGCAATACCTGCAGCTGTTAAAGATGCATGCAATGCAGCTAAAACACCAATTGTGAATAATAAGTTTAAGATTAAAGCGATGTTTGCAACCCAACCTGCTGTGTTATAATACACTAACATCAATACAAAGATTACAACGAAAGCAATAATGAAAGACATTAACCCACCATTTACCGCTTCTTGACCAAGGGTTGGTCCAACTACTTGTTCTTGAACGATACGAGCAGGAGCTGGTAATTTACCAGTTTCCAATACGTTTGCTAAATCTTTAGAAGTTTCAGCAGTAAAGTTACCTGAAATGCTAGAACGTCCATTAGGGATTTCACCATTAATCATTGGAGCAGAATAAACCACATCATCTAAAACAATTGCGATACTTTTTCCAATGTTATCTTTCGTCAAACGTTTCCAAATATTCGCACCATTCATATCCATCGCCATAGAAACCTCAGCTTCTCCTAATGGACTGAAATCTGCTTTCGCTTCTTCAATCACATCTCCATCTAAAGGAGGAGTTGTTTTTCCTCTTTCTGTTCTGATTGCATAAACAATTGAAAAGTTTTTAGATCCCTCTTCGTTTCCTAATGGTCCGAACAAAAATTTCAAATCAGAAGGGAATGCTTTTTTAACAGCAGGTAAATCTAAATAACCTTGTAACGTAGGAATATCAGAATTTTTTATAACAGAAACACGTGCTTCATGAACTTGTTTTCCTTTTTCATCTTGACCTCTGAAAGTTGCTCCGTATTGTAAGAAGAAAATCAATGGATTCTCTTTTCTTGCATTTGCAATTTTTTGATCGTCCGTTAAATTTTTAGTATTTGTATCGGTTTTAGAAGCAGTAGATTTATCATTCATTAATGAAGATAAAGACGTAGTGTCTGTAGATGATTTTGCTACTTTACTAGTATCTGTAGATGAAGTTGCTGTGCTGTCATCCATTTTTTTACCACTTAAATAATCTTTTAAGTTTTTATCTGCTTCAATAATATTTGAAACGATATCTTGGTAAGCATATGTTCTCCAAAATTCTAATTTAGCTGTTGCTTGCAAATATTTACGAACACGCTCAGGATTGTTTACACCAGCTAATTCAACTGAGATAATTCCTCTGTTTTCATCTAAACTTAAGTTAGGCTGCGTAACTCCAAATTTATCAATCCTTTTTCCTAACACTTTGTAAGTGCTTTGAATCGCTGCATTTGCATCATTTTTCAATTTTTTCACCACCGCTTCATTCGATGATGAAATGGTTAATTCTTTAGAAGAAGGTTTTGCAAACATAGGCGCCAACTGTCCATTAGGATTTTGTGCTTTGTAAGCTTCAGCAAATAATGTAATGAAATCATCTTGCGAATTCGCTTTCATTTTTTCTGCTTGAGCAATCGCTGCATTCAATGCTGGATCTTTAGGGTTGTTACTTAAATTACGAACTAATTCGTTTAAG
>CANHJA010000092.1 GCA_947460795.1 Bacteroidota bacterium
GATGAATTTGTTGGTGATTTGAGAAATGTGCACTAAGCCATCTTGCTTCACACCAATATCTACAAACGCACCAAAATTAGTAATATTGGTAACGATGCCTGGCAATACCAAGCCGACATACAAATCTTCCAACGTATTGATTCCTTGTGCGTATTCAAAATGTTGGAGTTCACTTCTTGGGTCACGGGCTGGTTTTTCTAACTCATTGAGAATGTCTTGTAAGGTATAGATACCAATGGTTTCAGATACATATTTTTTTATATCGATCTGTTTTCTCATCTCATTGTTTTTCATTAAATCTTCTACCGAACAATTTAAATCAGCAGCCATTTGTTTGACCACATCATAGCTTTCGGGATGCACCGCTGAGTTGTCTAATAAATTTTTAGCGTCGTTGATTCTCAAAAAACCGGCAGCTTGTTGAAACGATTTGGTTCCCATTAAAGGAACTTTTTTGAGTTCACTTCGAGATTTAAAAGGGCCATTTTCTTTTCGGTATTCTACAATATTTTTTGCCAATGTGGATCCTAAACCTGAGATGTAAGCCAATATATGTTTGGATGCGGTATTCACTTCAACCCCTACTGCATTTACACAACTGATCACTACATTGTCTAACGATTCTTTTAATTTGGGTTGATTTACATCGTGCTGATACTGCCCTACTCCAATTGATTTTGGATCTATTTTTACCAACTCGCTCAATGGATCCATGAGCCTACGACCTATGGATACAGCGCCTCTTACGGTTACGTCGTAATCCGGAAACTCTTCACGCGCTACTTCAGAAGCGGAGTAGATAGAAGCACCTGCTTCACTGATTAAATAAATTTTTACTTCATTTTGAAAATCAATGTTTCTACACAATTGTTCGGTTTCTTTACCTGCGGTACCGTTCCCAATGGCAATGGCTTCTACCTTGTATTTTTCTACTAATTGTTTAATTTTATAAATGGCATCTTCTCGATCATTTTGTGGAGGATGCGGATAAATTGTGGTGTTGTGCACCAAGGTTCCTTGTTGATCCAGAACGACTAATTTGCAACCTGTTCTAAAACCAGGATCTAGCGATAAAATATTTTTTTGTCCTAAGGGTGGCGACAACAATAATTGTCGGGTATTGGTTGCAAAAACTTGAATGGCATCTTCATCTGCTTTTTGTTTGCTGGTCATTCTAAATTCCACTTCGATAGAGGGTTTCAACAATCGTTTATAACAATCATCAATTGATTTTTGAATGAACTTAGATGCTTCGCTGTCGTTGTTTAAAATTACATCATCAATAGCTTCTAATGCATCTATTTCATCTACTGCAATATCGATTGAAAGGAAGCCTTCTTTTTCGCCACGGCGCATGGCTAACATTCGGTGAGATGGGCATTTAGCAAGGGGTTCTGAGAAATCGAAATAGTCTTTATATTTTTGTCCTTCTACTTCTTTGCCTTTAAATAATTTACATTTTACGATGGCTTGTTTCGCAAAAATATTTCTAATTTTATCTCTTACAACGGCATTTTCATTCACCCATTCTGCGATAATATCACTTGCTCCTTTCAAAGCATCTTCTGTAGTTGGAACCAATTCGGTTATGTATTTTTGAGCTTCCTCATTTAATAACAATGTTTCGGGATGTGCAAAAATAGTAGTAGCCAAAGGTTCTAATCCTTTTTCGATGGCGATGGATGCGCGGGTTTTTCTTTTTTGTTTGTAAGGCAAATAAATATCTTCCAAAATATTCGCTTCCATGCAATCGGTAATTTTCTTTATCAATTCGGGCGTTAGTTTCCCTTGCTCTTCGATTGATTTTAGCACGGTTTCTTTTCGTTTTTCTAAATCGGTGAAGTATGACAAATTATCTTTGATCGCTTCAATTTGTATTTCATCTAAATTTTCGGTTGCTTCTTTTCTATAACGAGCGATGAAAGGAATGGTTGCACCTTGCTCAAATAACTCAGCAACATTGGTAATTTGTTTATTTTTTACGGATAGTTTTTTAGCTATAAACTGTATGTATTTATCTTGCATGCATTGTGTTTTTTTGAGGGAGGCAAATATAGTTTTTTACCTCAGAGTTCACAAAGTTTATTATAAAGGTTTTTAGCAATTTCTACAGGAAGTAAAATAGTATTCAATATTCATTATTCGTTTGTATTTTTAGCCCATGCAAGTGGATTATATTGTAGTGGGTCAAGGTTTATCGGGCAGTTGGGTCAGTTGGTTTTTAATGCAGCAAAAAAAATCGTTTTTAGTAATCGACAAAAACGAATCGCAAACAGCATCTAAAAACTCGGCGGGCATTATGAACCCAATGACTGGGAAACGCTATGCGAAAGTCCCTTTGATTGACACTGTTTTTCCTTTTGCATTGAACGCTTATCAGGAAGTTGCTACTTTTTTTAATCAACAATTTATTTATCCTACTTCTATCATCGATGTATTTTCATCAAAAGAAAATGAAGATTTATTTTTGAAAAGAAAAGCAGAAGAACCTACTTATTTAAGCGTTGAAGAGGATACAAATTTTCAGAATCAATTTAAGATTGAACATGCAGTTGGAAAAATAAACAACAGCTACCGAGTGGATGTACATTTATTTTTAAAGACCATTCAAGGCTATTTAAAATCTCAACATCAATTTTTAGAAGAAGCTTTTGAATATGATCAAATCGAAATTTTAGAGGGCCAAATACGGTATAAAAACATCGTGGCAAAACACCTTATTTTTTGTGATGGAACATCGGTTACCAATAATCCATTTTGGAATAAGCTGCCTTTTGCCAATACAAAAGGCGAAGTATTATTGGTTGAAATAAAAAATTTATCAGCTGATTTTATTTACAAAAACAAACACCTAATGGTGCCATTAAAAGAAAATTTATTTTGGGTGGGTGCTTCAAATTCTTGGCAATATGAAACTGAAAAACCTACAGAGGAATTTTATTTTGAAACTAAAAAATGGTTAGATGATTTTCTCAAAATTCCTTATACAATTATAGAACACAAAGCTTCTATTCGGCCTACTGCTGCTAACCGCAACCCAGTTTCAACTTGGCATGCTGTTTATAAAAACATTGGAATATTAAATGGAATGGGCACAAAGGGAAGCTTGCATGCACCTTATTATGCTGCGCAATTGGTAACACAAATTATTTGATTATTCATTAAAAATGAATTTGCCGGTTTTCGTTTGTGAGCCATCGGCATTGGTTACAAAAACAAAATACACACCTGTTCTTGGTCGTTGATTTAAATAATTTTTACCATTCCAAATGGCTTGACCACCTTGTGCTTTTGTTCTAAAAACCAATTGACCGGCAACGTCGGTTATTTTCACATCTGCATTTTCAACTAAGCCTTTAATTGCGATTGTTCCGGCATAATCACTTTGGACGGGGTTTGGGAAAACCAATAAATTGTCATTGGTACTTTCACCGTCAGTTGCATTTCCTCTGAAAGAAACCAAACCAATATCTGTTGCGATATAAACAATGCCAGTTTCGGGATTAACTACAATTTTATTAATGTCGTTTGATGGCAAAGGGCTATTGTCTTTTGTGAATCGAAATAGTATTTTTTCTGCATCATCACTAATTAACCATACTCCATTATTGGTTCCAATCCATTTATTGTTTGCTCCATCTACTGCAATGCTTGTTACATTTTCTTGTTTGAATAACAGCCCTGCATCCAAGTCATATTTTACTACTTTTAATTCGGCATCACAACCACCGCTGTTCATTATACTTTCGGGGCAATTTATGATTGCAATTCCATCGGCAGTACCAATCCAAATTTTACCATTTTTATCTTTTACTACACAGTTTACAAAATTGGTAGGCAAATTACCAAGGCCAACACCTTTTTGAATGAACTTTATTTGGTCATCATTTTTATTGTCAATGGTGCCATTGTCATTTAACACAAACACGCCAATACCTCTCGGCGCTACCAACCATTTTTGATTGGCATCATCAATTGCAATATCGCTTGCTGTGTTCACTCCTGTTGCATTTGGGATATTAAATTTTTGCCAGCTGCCATCTGCCTTTTTTACAACCAAAGGCGCATCAGCCCCATAATTGCTCATCCATAAATTGCTTTTTTTATCCAAGACTAAATTTGTGATTCTATAGGTTCCGCCAAAAGGCTGAACAAATCCATTGTTCTTAAATACCGTCACTGTTTTGTCGGGATGAAATTCTAGCAAACCACCAAAAAATGATGCTACATAAACATAATTGTTTCTTTTATCTACTTCCAAATCTACCAAATCTGTAATTGTATCCAAGGCAGGAGTATTTACAAATTGATTGAAATAAATCCAATCTCCATTGGGCGTTAATTGAGAAAATCCTTGTCTGTTGTAGGTAAAAGTCCAATCAATAATATTACCAGCCAATGCATACAAATTATTGTTTATTACTTTCACGTTATAGACAGCATTGGTAAAAATTCCGTTAGGATTAAATTGTTGCTTCTCTTTTCTATTGTTAAGCTTCACCATTCCGTACCAACCATCTGCCTCCCAAATTTCAGTTGGGCTAACTTCTACTACATCCATTGGATTGATGGAGTTGGCTTCGTCTTGCTTTATGCCCAGTGAATTAAAATAGGTAATTCCTCTTTTTGTATCATCATTTTCACAAATATAAAATTGCTCACTGCCGGCGCGCAACTTGATAATATTGGATGTGCTGGTATAAATTGTGTTTAATAAATTATTGTTTAGGGTGTAAATTATTTTTGATGACGCGGTGTATAAAGAGTCTTTAAAATTTATAATAAAATCAACGGGTGTAGCGTTCACTAATTGCCAACTGGAAAAATTTTGTAACGCTGCGTTGTTTTCACTGGCTTTGTATATTCCATTTGACGTTGCCGCATAAAAATAATCCTGATACGTTGTAATGTCTTTTATGCTCAATACACTAGAAGCTTCTTGCAACACATATGTTTCTTTTATTTCTTTTTTTAATGGATTCAAAACGATGATGCCGAAATCGGTCGTTAAATACATTAATTTATTTTTAAAATATACGTTATTTATTTTTTTACTCCCAGTTGTATTCAAATTTTTTATGTCTGGAATATTAAAAAATGTTTCTCCCAACATCAAATCAATATTGCTGTTTTCATAAACAATGATAGCAAAACCAGTTTCGGCATCATAACGCATTAATTTTACTTTTACATCACTCATGCCATTAACTTTAGAATACGTAGTATACTCTTGATTAGCGAATGAATAGGATACTAAATGATGACTGCCTACAAACACTTTTCCATTTATATATTCTACTGTATTTGCAGTAAGGTAAGAAAAATGGGATTGCCAAGATCCTATGGGAATTTTTTGAGCAAAAACCACAATCGAACAGAGAAGTGCAGCTATTAAAATGGAGGCTTTTTTTATCATAATTCAAAAATACTTGAATTTTTTAACGAAAGAAAAGAAAGATTATTGTTTAATGTATCTTCTTTTTACGGTAGAAAACTATCTTTGCGAACTTATGTGGAAGAGTTTAGCCGTATTTATTCTAAAATTTAGAGCCCCTATTTTAATTGTTGTGACTGCCCTTACTATCTGTATGGCTTTTTTTGCTAGCAAAGCAAGAATGAAATATGATACATCCAGCGCAGTACCCCAAGACAATCCAAAATATATTGAGCATCAAAATTTCAAAAAAATGTTTGGTGAAGATGGTTCAATGCTAGTTGTTGGATTTGACAAAGAAAATATTTTTGAGCCTGCTTTTTTTGAAGCATTTACTCAATGGCAACAAGAAATTAAAAAAATAAATGGGGTAGAAAATACATTGTCAATACCAACAGCGATTAATGTGGTAAAACAGGTAACGGATTCCTCAGAAAAACTAATCACTAAAACAATATTTGCCGATGGTGTCTCTATTGACTCCAGCAAAGTAGAATTTTTAAACCTGCCATTTTATAAGGACTTATTGTATAATGCTGAAACACACTCTACATTAACTGCAATCTATTTAAATAAAGACATCATTAAAACAGCCAATCGAAAAGAGTTGGTTGATAGCATAAAAAGACTAACCAATCAATTTGCAGCAGCAACAAAAATTGATGTGCATTATTCTGGTCTGCCGTTCATTAGATCGGAGTTTTCTGAAGCATTAAAAGGTGAAATGCGCTTGATATTGATTGCTTCATTATTGCTAACATCAATCATATTATTTATATTCTTTAGATCATTTAGCACTGTATTATTTTCGGTTCTAGTTGTTTTTGCCGGTGTTATATGGGCTTTAGGTATTTTATATTTAATGGGCTATAAAATCTCTATGTTGTCTGCATTAATTGCACCATTAATTGTGGTTATAGGCATTCCGAATTGCATTTATTTTTTAAATAAATACCATACCCAATTTGCTATTTATAAAGATAAGCACCAAGCCCTTTTAGCGATGATTGAAAAAATGGGCATCGTAACTTTGTTTACAAATATTACAGCTGCCATAGGTTTTGGCGTGTTTTATTTTACAGAAAGTGAAGTGTTGAAAGAATTTGGGTTAGTAGCAGGCATTAGTATAATTGTTGTTTTTTTAATTTCATTGTTTACAATTCCGCCAATATTTAGTTATCTCAAAGAACCTGGCGATAAACACACAAAATACTTAGATAATAAATTTCTAACAGCCGTATTGATTCGATTTGAATATTGGGTTATTCATCATAAAAAAACAGTCATTTCCATTTGGGTAGGCTTAGTGATTATTTCATGCTTTGGAATGTCTATGCTTAAAAGCAAAGGCTTTATTGTAGATGATTTACCTAAGAAAAATAAAATTTATACTGATTTAAAATATTTCGAAAAAAATTATCATGGGGTACTTCCTTTAGAAATTGTAATTGATACCAAAAAGAAAAATGGAGCTATCACTTTACCAACCATTCAAAAAATAGATGAATTTACAACGGCTATTCGAGCACACAAACAAATAGGGAAACCATTGTCGATAGTGGAGGCGATTAAATTTGCTAGACAAGCTTATTATGATGGGGATAGCACTAGTTATGGCGTTCCTAACAGCTTTGACGTTGCATTTTTACTCCCTTATTTGCGCATGAAAGCGGATACAGGCAAATCACAGTTCAATAATTTAATAAAATCGTTTGTAGATTCCAATAAGCGCTATGCACGTATCAGTATAGGAATTGAAGACATCGGCTCAGTTGAATTGCCTAAATTATTAGACAGTATCAATCAAGAGGCTGTAGCCATTTTTGACACTTCACGTTATCAAATTAACTTTACTGGAACTAGTATTACCTTTTTGGAAGGTAGCAAATTTATCGTCAACAGTTTGCGTGATAGCTTGATTTTAGCCTTGGTAATGATTTTATTTTGTATGGTCTTTTTATTTAAAAAATGGCGAGTGGTAATCATTTCCATTGTTACCAATATAATTCCTTTAGCCATTACAGCAGGTGTTATGGGCTTTTTTAGCATTCCACTTAAACCCTCTACCGTATTGGTTTTTAGTATCGCATTAGGAATCGCAATTGATGTTACTATTCGTTTTTTAGTAAATTATAAACAAGATTTAATAGCCAATGATTACCACATTGAGAATACAGTAAAAGCGACTATTCAAGAAACTGGGATTAGCATCATTTATACTTCTTTGATTTTAGCAGCAGGCTTCATTGTATTTTTAGTTTCAGAGTTTGACGGAACAAAATCCTTAGGATATTTAACTGCGCTTACTTTGATACTAGCAATGATTACCAACTTGACTATTTTACCGGCAATGTTAGTTTGGTTTGATAAGCAAGATAAAAAGCAATAACCCAATTTCTTTTAAAAGCACAGAGTTAGGATTATCTCATTGCCTAATTGCCTTCTTTATCTTATTTTCGCAGTATAAATAAAATAAAATATGCGTTTACATAAAGAAGGTTGGATATATTGTGTGGTAGCCACAGTTTTATATGCTGTTGTTTTGTGGTTGCTTTTTACATTTTTAAGTGAATGGCCAATCATTGCATTTCCATTGGCGTTGATATTGGGTGCGTTGTGGTTTTGGGTATTTTGGTTTTTCAGAATGCCTACTCGAGTAGCTACAGTTGGTGATGATTTAATTATTTCACCTTGTGATGGAAAAGTAGTTGTAATAGAAGAAACTACAGAAACCGAATATTTTCAGGACAGACGCTTACAAATATCAATTTTTATGTCGCCATTAAATGTACATGTAAATAAATATCCAATGAGTGGCGTTGTACAATATGTAAAATACCATAAAGGGAAATATTTAGTTGCTTGGCATCCGAAATCAA
>CANHJA010000093.1 GCA_947460795.1 Bacteroidota bacterium
ATTTTTTAAACCATTGATTGTATTGTCGTTATTTCGTTTTACTTGTTGGCTTAAAATAAATCCTTCTCCATATTGCGAATACGCATTTTCTATCAAAGCCCTTTTCGATTTGAAATTATAAAACAGGGAACTAAACGTTGAGGTTTCTTCACCTTGCGCTATGGTAGATTTTATATTCCCTAAGGTATCATTGACGTTCGTTAAACTGTCTATTTCTAAAGCGGATAATCTGCTTGAATCTTGTTCATATTCTATAAAATCCGATTGAATTTTTATATTGTCGTAGCTAATGTTTGCATTGTTGTGTAAATAGAGCGTTTTCTTTTTGGCATAATACACAATTGAGTCTTTTGCATCGTATTTTACTGCAAATTCTAATTTGTCTTTTGAAATAGGGAAGCTAACAATGCTGCTGTCTTTTTTGCTAATCGAGTCTTTTTTTACCGCCTTTGAATTGAGTTTTGGTGTATTGAGCGCTTGTGCACTTGTTAAATAATTCAAAAATAGTAGGCAAATAACTAAAATTGGAATGTGTTTTATTCCATTTAATTTTAAATTTAAGCTATTTTTACGCAATGCCAACATATAAAGAGGCACAAAAGTAAATTATTCTTACTGACCTAACGAAACAAAAGGGTTAAAGAAATTAAAATACTACAAAAATGAAATTTATTAAATATATATATAGTACACTTTTTATATTGTCAATTTTGATGCCTTCATCGATCTTGTATGCGAAAAAGAAGGTTCAAAAAATAGTTTTAGATGCAGGACATGGAGGGAAAGATCCTGGTTGCCATGGTGTATATTCAAATGAAAAAACAATTACCTTGAAAGTTGTTGAGAAGGTTGGCCGGCTTTTAAATGAAAAATACAAGAAAGAGGTAAAAGTGATTTACACGCGCAGCGAAGATGTGTTGCCACCCAATAATTTTGCCACTATAGGAGAATCGCTTAAATACAGAACAGAGGTTGCCAATAGAGCACAAGGCGATTTGTTTATTTCAATTCATGTAAACTCAACGCCACGAAAAAATTCGCCGGTTAAAGGGACATTGGTTTTAGTTTGTGGACCAACCAGAGTAGAAGAGAAAGAAGGTGCAATTGGAGAAAATGCCAATAATGTAGCAGAGCAAGATGAGTTGTTGAATCCAAATGATCCAGCTACTTCAATCATCATTGCACAATATTCTCAAGCATTTTTATCAAAAAGCATTTCCATCGGAGAAAAAATAAATACTGAATTCACAAAACAAGGAAGAGTAACAGAGGGGGTTCGCCAGCAAAGTTTACAAGTGTTAGCAAGTACCGCCATGCCAGGTGTTTTGGTAGAAATTGGTTATTTAAATAATGTCG
Source organism: Bacteroidota bacterium (assembly GCA_947460795.1). Taxonomy (GTDB): domain Bacteria; phylum Bacteroidota; class Bacteroidia; order Chitinophagales; family Chitinophagaceae; genus OLB11. The sequence continues at coordinate 1,357 of CANHJA010000093.1, forward strand.
AAGAAGAGTCATATTTAAACAGTGAAGAAGGATTAGATGAAGTAGCACAAGCTATTTACAAAGGCATTGCATTATACAAAGAGGAGATTGAAAAAGATCCTACTGAAATTACCATTGAAAATTAAGTTGTAGATTTTTAACATACACAATTAAAAAAGAAATTACGAATATGGCATTTAAAATCACTAAGGAAATCAAACTCGCATTGTTGGGTATTCTATCGATACTCGTTTTTGTATTCGGTTACAAATACTTAAAAGGCACAGGCGTATTTTCATCTACAAAAACAATTTTTGCAGAATATGATAATGTGCAAGGATTGACACCTGCCAGCTATGTTCAAATAAAAGGGTTTACGGTAGGCTCTGTAAACGCCATTGAATTGTCAAAAGAACATGCAGGTAAAGTGAAACTTACTTTATTTATAAACAAAGATCTAAATATTCCCATCGACTCTAAGGCTAAAATAGTATCCTTAGATTTATTAGGAACCAAAGCAGTGAATATTGAGCAAGGAGTTAGCACTACGATGTTAAAAGACAACGAAATGATTGCTGGTGAAATTGAATTAGGAACAATTGAAAGTTTGGGGGCTTCTGCTACGCCTGTTATGGACAATGCTAAAAACACCTTGGCCTCACTAGAAACAACTGTGCAAAGCATAAATAATATTTTAGATGTAAACACCCAAAATAATTTAAAAAGCTCTATTTCTAATTTGAATAAAACATTGTCTGATTTTAGTCAATTTGCAAATGAATTAAATACTCAACGCAGTAAAATTTCGGGCTTGTTGGATAATTTAAACTCTTTTTCGGCCAACTTAAATAAAAACAATAATACCATTAATAATGTATTGAAAAATACAGAAACTACAACGAATAATTTAAGTAAAGTAAACATTGAAGCAACCGTAAATGAATTGAAATCGACCTTGGCGGATTTACAAACGACCTTGAAAAAAGTAAACAGTGGTAATGGAAGTTTAGGGTTGTTAATGAATGATGACAAGCTATATAAAAATTTAAAAAATACCTTAGAAACTACTAATAATTTGATGTACGATATCAATGCACATCCTTCGAAATACATCAATATTAATATTATTGGTAGAAAACAAAAAAATGAATCTGCGCCTAAGCCAGCGCCTAATTCCTCTAATTAATAATTTTATATTTATTACAAATCATTGAAATTTTCAATAAAAATATTTCTTTTATTCTGCTTGATTCAAAACGTTGCTTTCGCACAAATGCCAACTTTTGATTCGACCGGATTGCAAATAATTTCAGTGAAACACGCCGACAGTGCAATTGGTTACAATTCAGAAAATAAAAATTATCAACGTCTTCTAGGGGCTGTTTTAATTGAGCACAATGGAATTACGTTAACGTGCGACAGCGCCCATTTATTTCAAGCGAATGAATATGTTGAAGCCTTTAGCAATGTACGTATTACCAAAGTAAATGGAGAAAATGCATCGAGTGATTATATTAAATATACCGGCAAAAACAATACCGCATTAATGAAAGGAATGGTCCAAATTATTGACGGTGCCAATACTTTAAATACAGAGGAATTAACCTATAATATTAAAACTAAAATTGGCGTTTATAATAAAGGAGGTACGCTGCAAAATGAAGAAACCACTGTAAGCAGTGAAACTGGAATTTACAACGGATATTCTCAATTAACTCATTTTAAAACCAACGTTGTTGTAACGAATCCTAAATACAATATTGCATCGAAAGAGTTGACGTACAATATGCAAACAAAAGTGGTTCGGTTTTTAGCAGAATCTGTAATTAATACAGACAACAGCACGATTACTACTTCAAATGGAAGTTTTGATTCTAAAAATTCAAATGCAGTTTTCAATACAAGAACAACTATTGAAAACGAAAATCAAATTATTATTGGGAACAAAATTACCTATAATGACCAATCAGGGAATGCATCTGCAAGCGGCAATGTGATTGTAGAAGATCTTAAAAATGACAGCAAATTATTTTCAGATAAAGCAGAATATAATAAACAAACGGGCGCAGGAAAGGCAACAGGACATGTGCTTATTGAACAGGAAGGAGGCTCGAAAACCTTGACTTCAAATCAAGTAGATTTTAATAAAAAAAACGGCTATTATAAAGCTACAGGCAAAGTGGTTTTCATTGATACTGTTCAACATTCGAAATTGCTTGCAGGTGTTGTTGAATACAATGACAATTCAAAATTCATGATTGCCACTGTTTATCCTAAATTAATATCTGTCAATGAAGGCGACTCACTTTTTATGAGGGCTGATACGATGATGTCTTTGCGATATAAAGACAAAAATGAATTGAAAAAAATTGTCACATCCACTAAAAAAACCAAAGAGGTTACGTATGCTTATAATTTATTGTTTGCCGATTCTACGTATAAATCAATTGATGATGCTCCTGAGCCTAAATTAATTATTGCCAATAGAAACGTAAAAATTTATTCAGATTCTTTGCAAAGTGTGAGTGACAGTTTGAGTTATTCAGAAGTGGATTCTATGTTTCGATTGTATAAAAATCCTATTATGTGGAGTAAGCAACAACAAGCCAATGCGGATACTGTTTATTTAAAAACAATTAAAAATAAATTGGCTGAAGTAAATTTATTAGTGAATTCATTGTTGGTTTCATCTTCAAAATTTGAAAATGTGTATGATCAAGTGGCTGGAAATTATGTAAATGCTTATTTTGTAAACAATGAAATTGACCATGTATTTGTGAATCAAAATGCTGAAAGTTTATATTACGCCAAAGACGATAAAGAGGAATACATTGGTGTAAATAAAGCTGAAAGCTCTTCAATGGATGTATTTTTTATTGAAAAAGAATTGGATCACATTGTTATGCACGCAAATCCTAAAGGAGTATTTTTACCAATTGACCAACTTAGTGAAACAGATAAATTTTTAGGATCTTTTAAATTATTGACTGAAAGAAAGCCAAAATCGAAAGAGGAAATTTTAAATAATTAAGATAAAGTTGAAGTAATCTTTTATCTATATACTTTTACTCAGTACTTTCTTCTTCATTCACAAAAAAACTAAAAATAGTTGTTCCATAATTTTTTGAACGTTTAAAAAATGGGTAATGCTCGTAGTTGTTTCTTGGAGTATGCTCGAGTACAAACCAGCCACCTTTGTTTAATAATTTTCGTTCAAAAATAATGGTTGGAATTTCATCAATGGTGCCTAACGCATAAGGAGGACCAGCAAAAATAAAATCAAAAGAGCTGGCACATTGATTCATAAAACGAAAGACTTCCGATTTGAATACTTTGAAATTTTCAAACTTTAAATCTGCTGCATTTTTTTTAATAAAATCATACATTTTTTGGTCTTGCTCAATAATCGTTAAATCATTACAACCACGAGAAGCCAATTCATAACTAATGCAACCTGTGCCTCCAAATAAATCGAGAGTAACCAACTCTTCAAAATCTAAATTGTTTTGTAGAATGTTAAACAATCCCTCTTTGGCAATGTCTGTAGTTGGTCTTGTATGAGGCATATTGGTTGGAGGATGAATTTTTCGACCACCGTGAGAACCACTTATAATGCGCATTTGAAAATTGAAAATAGATTAAAGAAATTGTATGTAGGTTGAGAAGAATATAATGCGTCCGGATATTGGATGTCTTTTATTCTTGTGATAAAGCGAACGCTAGGAAAATATTTTTTTAATGTTATTGAAATATTTTCTATTTGCGTCATTTCTCCATGAAGTTGAATGCCACAATTTTCTAATTTTATATTTAATTGTTTACAAGCATTGGCTACATGATACACAATGTCCAATGGATCTGTATATGCATACACCTGGTGTAAAATTAAATTTGATTTTTGATAAATTGTCAAGACGATATTTTCATCTTTCATTGATAGAAATACACTGTGTTCATTTTCACTCACAATAAAATCAGGATAGTTATTTAATAAACAAGCCGAAGCATTGTAAAAGTGAACATTTTTTAAACGAGATTCGAGAAATTGAATGGTTGATTTTTTTACAGCAAATAAATCATGAATCGAACTTTTAAATGTTTGTTTTAAAATAATTTCTTCTTTTGTTAGTTCATGATGAAACGTAAAATAGCTAGCATAATTATTTTCATCCAATAATTCATTTGGAATTAATATCGATTTGAAGCTATCGATTGCGATATTAATTCGGCTTGATTTTTTTATATTTGTATCCGCTAATATTTCATCAAAATCATTTTTGCCTACCACTTTATTTTCAAAATAAAAATGTTTAATATGAAATACTGTTTTGTAAGCTACATCCGATATGCAATAGGTTAAATAATTTTTCCCAAGCAAAATACTACAAGCTAATTGATTGTCATTTTGAATGATGTGAATTGTATTATCGAGCGATATTTTAGGAGTTAGTGCCATTCCTTGTTTTGAGATTACAATATTATAAAATTTTTAGGGATATAGCTATAAATTAATTGGAAATGTATAAAAACCAATCAGTTGATAAATCTAAAATTGGGTTCGTTTTTCTAAACTATATTTGCGCATTAAACATTTTACGTTGAAATCATATATTTCTTATATCCTTAATGGAATTTTAGCTTTTCATATTTTTATCACTTTATGGAGTTTTTACAGCTTATTCACTGACTATACAGGTTGGACCAATTATCATTTAGTCCCGTTTGGGTACTTAATATATACTGTTTTATGGGTAGGAGTTTGTAAAAAAAGCAGACTCATTTCGCTAGCCTATTTACTGGTTTCTTTATTGGAAGTTGGGGCGAAATTATTTTTAAATAAATCAGCATTAGGTCAAGCTATTGGAGATGTGCTGTTTCCTGCCAATTTAATTTTTATTGCAATTATCGCATTGCTGTATAATTTAATTTTTAAAAGCCCTGTTCATGAGTCTGAATAAACCCACTCGAATTATTTCACTGGTTCCATCTCAAACAGAATTGTTGTATGATTTAGGATTGAGGGATGAGGTTATTGGAATTACAAAGTTTTGTATTCATCCAGATGAATGGTTTCGTAGAAAAAAAAGGGTGGGAGGTACTAAAAACGTAAAACTTGATTTGATAAAATCATTGAATCCTGATTTGATTTTAGCCAATAAAGAAGAAAATTTAAAAGAAGAAATTGAATGTTTGCAAAATGATTTTCCTGTTTATGTCAGTGAAATTTCTACTATCAATGAGGCATTGCAAATGATTGAGGATATTGGTAGTTTAGTGCATTGTCAAGAAAAATCTATGGATATTGTGAATGGGATAAAGGCAGAAATGGCCTCTCAACACTTGGCAAAAAAAAACAATATCAATGCCCTTTATTTAATTTGGCAAAACCCATATATGGTAGCAGGCAATGATACTTTTATTAATGATATGATGCTAGAGGCGGGTTTTAATAATTTGGTCAAACAAAATCGATATCCAATTATGACGTTGGAGGAAATAAAATTATTAAATCCAGCAGTTATTATGCTTTCCAGTGAACCTTTCCCATTTGCAGATAAACACATACATGAATGGCAAATGCATTTACCAAACACTAAAATTATTTTAGTTGATGGCGAATTATTTAGTTGGTATGGTAGCCGAATGTTGAAATCATTTCAGTATTTTAGAGGTCTATATGAAGAACTATCATCTTAATATTATTCTTGTTTTTTCTTTAGCGTTTTATTTGGTGCTTTGGTTAGTGCTAAATCCTATTTTGGGTTATATGCTAGACAGCGACTGTGTAGCCTATTTAACCCTTGCAGAACGATTTGCTAAAGGACAATATTTTGAATCTATTAATGGTTTATGGAGCCCATTAAATGGTTGGATGATGGCACCTTTTATTAAATCTGGATTTAATAGTTGGACAATCGCAAAGACTATGAACTGTTTTGTTGGCGCTGTCGTTTTGGTGCTTTCATTTTTGTTAAACAATCGATTTGTGAAAAATAAAACGGCAACTTATTTATTTGCGATCTTTTTTCCTGTCGTGCTAGCTTATCAAGTATACTTTCAAATGTTTGGAGATGTATTGCAACTGGTTTTTTTATTAGGCTATATTTTATTATTCACTTCTCCCAATTTTTTTAAATCAACATTCAAAATAATTGCAGCATCCATTATAATGGGGATTGCCTACTACGCGAAAGCGTATAGTTTATTTTTCTTTTTAATTCATTTTGTGGCAATTTCGAGTTGGGCTTTATATAAACGCCAAAACACATTTACACAAACAATAAAAAATATATGCCTAGCCTTTATCACTATTTTTATAGTCATTTTTCCATGGAATTATGCATTGCACTCTAAATACAAGGAATGGAATTTTATTGGTCAATCAGGTAAAATGAACATGAGTTGGAATATTAATTCTGGGAAATCATTTAAGTCTAATTACACTTTAATGATTCCGCCAACTTATACAGATTCTCCTTCTTTTTGGGAAGATCCATACTTGACTCAACAAAATTTAAGTACTCCTTTCTCATCAGTCTCACATTTTGTAAAATGGGTAGCAAGAGTGATTCATACATTTTTTGAAGCAATCAGTTGCTTTCAAGAGCTTACTTTTTTTGCTTTTGCCATTTTGTGCTTCGGAGGCTACTATTTTTTTAAAAATAATAAAGACACTTTTTCTGAAATTGAGTTTAGTATTCAGCTTATAATTATAACCATCCTGATACTGCCTTTTGGTTATTTATTGATGCACATAGAAACCCGATACATTTGGGCAAATGGCATTTTATTATGGATATTGGCAAATCACGTCATCCATCAATTTACTCAAATTGGTAAAAAACAAAAGGTAATTATTCAGCTACTGATTGCATTTTCATTTGTCTATTTCCCAGTAAAAGATACATTTTCTTTGCGACAAAAAAATAAGGATTTGTTTGAAACAGCAACTCAATTGA
>CANHJA010000094.1 GCA_947460795.1 Bacteroidota bacterium
AAAACAAACAGGATATGGAAAGTCTTTTATTTTCTCCCAAACAATTTCATATTCTGTCATTCCAAAAGGCACGGGATTGTCTTGTGTATCGCTAAAGCCACCCACTATTAAACCTGCTAAATGATCCAGTTTACCTGCGCGCAAAAGTTGCCAAAGCATTCGATCGATGTTGTATTTATATTCTCCAATATCTTCTATAAAAAGAATTTTTCCTTCAGTTTGAATATCGCTTTTTGTGCCTACCAAATCTGATAAAAGGGCTAAATTTCCTCCAACCAATTCACCTTCACCAACACCTTCCCGATTCATTTCATGTGGCAATATTTCATACTGAATGGGTTTTCCAGTAACAACATTAAAAATACTTTGAGTTGAATTGGCATCAAAGTCACTGGGTTTGTAGCCGCCACCCATGTGTGCATGAATGGATGCAATTTTTAGTTGTGAATTTAGGTGAGAATGAAAAGCAGTAATGTCGCTATATCCCAATAACCATTTTGGTTTTTGTTTGAATTTAGTAAAATCAATTTGATCAATGAAGCGAACAACGCCATATCCACCTCGTCCAAAAAAAACAGCCTCTACATTATCATCATCTAACATGGATTGAAGATCTGCAAGTCTATCTTCATCCGTTGCAGAAAATTTATTAAATGAAGTTCCAATGGTTTTACCAATTTTTAAATTAAAGCCCCAAGCTTGTAATTGTGCAAACATATGTTGCATTTCATCCATATTTACAGCGCCAGCAGGGCATGTAATGCCAATTGTATTTCCTTTTTGCAAATAAGGTGGAATAATCATTTTGTTACTTTAATTTTGTACGAATATAAACTAAGAAGATATAAAAATGGAAAATTCAAGTTCAAGAAACAAATGGGTTCAAAAAATTGGATTTATAACAGGCCCCGCAATGATAGCAGTTGGGCTAATTGCATTGAGTAATTCGAATAAATCGCCTTTTATGGCTTATTTTATCATTGCATTTGGAGTGATTCGATTAATTATGACTGCATTTTTACATTTTAAAGGTAAAAACCAATCCAACGTTGAATAATAAACAGATTGAGCTGTAGCAATAATTGTGGTAGCGATTTGTACATATTTCTATAAACTAGATGGAAAATAAATATCAAAAAGTAATATCATATTTTGATATATCTTTGTAATATAATTTAAAAGAATGAAATCCTTATCTTTAAAAATAGAAGACAGCATCATCAATGAAACCGATGAATTGATAAAAGATATTAAAATATCTAGAAATCAATATATAATACAAGCGATCGCTTTTTATAATAAAATTAAAAAACGAAAATTATTGGAAGCAAGAATGAAAAGAGCGGTAAATGCTGTTGGAAATAGTTCGTTAGAGGTATTGCATGAATTTGAACTTTTAGAAGATAAATTTGATGATGATTATTAAACAATGGCATATTTATTCAGCTAATTTGAATCCAGGATATGGAACAGAAGCAGGAAAAACAAGGCCTGTTTTGGTTATACAATCCAATATACTGAATAATTTAAGTACATCTACAATAGTGATTCCTATAACTTCTAAAATATTAAAAATGGTGGCTGACCCCATTAGACTTAATATAAAAATTGAAAACACAGGATTAATTAAACCATCTGCTTTACTAATTGACCAAATGAGAGCTATTGATAATAGCAGATTTAAAGAATACATAGGGAAAATAGATGAAATTCAAATACCAAATATCAAGCAGTTTATTTTAGAAATTTTAGATTGGGAATAATAAAAACAAAAGAATGAAAGATTATAAAAGACATTTAGTTACGGCAGCTTTGCCTTATGCAAACGGCCCAGTTCATATAGGACATTTAGCAGGTAATTTTTTACCGGCAGATATTTATGCTCGATATTTAAGAGCTAAAGGAGAAGATGTGAAATTTATTTGCGGAACGGATGAACATGGTGTTCCGATTACGATTCGTGCTATGAAAGAAGGTGTTACGCCTCAAGATATCGTTGATAAATACCATAAAATTATTGATGATAGTTTAAAAACAATGGGCATTTCATTTGATATTTTTTCACGCACATCCAATCAAATTCATCATGAAACATCGCAAGCTTTTTTTAAAACATTATACGATAAAGGTTTGTTTGAAGAAAAAGAAAGTGAGCAATATTTTGACGAGGAAAAACAAACTTTTTTAGCTGATAGATACATTACTGGTACGTGTCCTAAATGTAGCAATGAAAATGCCTATGGCGATCAATGTGAAAAATGTGGAAGTACATTAAGTCCTGATGAATTAATTAATCCAAAGAGCACATTAAGTGATTCTATTCCAATAAAAAAGAAAACAACTCATTGGTATTTACCATTGCAAAACTATGAAACATGGCTTAAACAATGGATTGTAGAAGATCATAAAGAATGGAAAAACAATGTATATGGGCAATGCAAAAGTTGGTTAGACAATGGTTTGCAACCAAGAGCCATGACGAGAGACAGCAATTGGGGAGTTAAGGTGCCTATTGAAGGAGTGGCAGGAAAAGTACTCTATGTTTGGTTTGATGCACCAATTGGATATATTTCAGCAACAAAAGAATTGACCAATCAATGGGCAGATTATTGGTGCAAAGACGACACTAAATTGGTTCATTTTTTAGGAAAAGACAATATTGTATTTCATTGCATTATTTTTCCTGCCATGTTAAAAGCACATGGTGGCTTTGTGTTGCCAGACAATGTGCCTGCCAATGAATTTTTAAATATTGAAGGGGAGAAAGTATCAACCTCAAGAAATTGGGCTGTTTGGGTTGATGAGTATGTAAAGGATTTTCCAGATATGCAGGATGCGATGCGATACACACTTATTGCCAATGCACCTGAAACAAAAGACAACGATTTTACATGGAAAGATTTTCAGGATAGAAACAACAGTGAGTTAGTTGCTATTTTAGGCAACTTTGTCAATCGTGCTTTTGTGTTGATGCATAAATTGTGCAATGGTAGAGTTCCAGCATTTCATTTAGAAGCAAAAGATGAAAAAGACGATGCTTTATTTGAAAAAATTGTCAATACTAAGAAACAATTAGAGCAAAGCATTGAGCAATATCGATATAGAGAAGCCTTGTTTACTGTTATCGATTTAGCCCGTGAAGGAAACAAATATTTACAAGATAAAGAGCCATGGAAACATACTGATAATCAAGTTTTAATTGATAATTCATTGCATTTATGTTTGCAACTTTGTGCGAATTTGGCAATTTATATCAATCCATTTTTACCATTTACAGCTAAAAAAATGTGTAAGTTAATGAAGGTAGTAGACAAAATGTTGGAATGGAAAAATGGTGGCAGTTTAGAATTACTGAAAGTCAATTATCCATTAAACCCTCCTGAGTTATTATTTAGAAAAGTAGAAGATGATGAAATTGCATTTCAAAAGGCTAAATTAGAAAATAATAAAATCCAACAAGTAATAGAAGTTGCAAAAACTGAAATGATAGAATCTCAAATATCTCCACTCAAAAATGAAATTGTATTTGATGATTTTGAAAAAATAGATTTACGAGTAGGAAAAATTATAGAAGCAATGAAAGTGCCTAAAGCAGATAAATTGTTGCAATTGACTGTTGATTTAGGTTTTGAAAAAAGAACGGTTGTGAGTGGCATTGCAGCTCATTACTCACCAGAAGAAGTAATTGGTAAACAAGTTACATTAGTGGCTAATTTAGCACCAAGAAAAATGAGAGGCATTGAAAGTAATGGAATGATTTTAATGGCTGAAAATGCTGAAGGGAAATTAATTTTTGTAAATCCAAGTGAGGAGGCTGTGAATGGGTGCAGTGTGAAATAAAATTATATAAATAATTAATAAGCCCTTCATTGAAGGGCTTATTTTATAATGGTATCGAGCTTTTATTTACTCCAATAATTCCTTTTATATTAATGATTTTATATTCAGAAAAATTTTGATTGGATTCTAAACCATCGCCATAAATAATTTGTGTTGGTGTAGTTATTTTGACAAATTTCTCTGTATAAAATTTTTGAATTTTCTCATTCCAAACTAATTCTTCTGTATTGAGTTGTTCTTTTTTATTATTGAAAATAACCACACTGTCTCTCACCAATACATTTCCATTTTGTTCAAAATATTTGCCATATTTAGCGGTGAGTGTACTCGAACTTTTTAAACTGTCATCAAAAAATTCCATCTTTAATCCATTTTTCATTTCGATGTATGGAACTAATGTATTTTGAATATGATGAAATGTTTTGGTTGTCAATCGAGCTTTTACAGTTCCTTGTTTGCTATATAATATTGTAACATCCTCTGCTCTTTCTGTATTGAGCATGCTGTTATCAAAAGATGATTTGAAGTTACTCAAGTCATTTTTACATGAGAGTAAAAAGAAAAAAAGGATGAAAAGGAAGTGATAACGTTTCATATTGATTGATTAATCATATTTACGTTTAACAAACCACTTGTCGTTTAAAGTCAATCCAACACAAAAACGATTGTATGTTTCTTTTATTAAACCATTGTTGGTGGTTCCTCTACTTCCTATTTCTAATGCAAAATTAATTTGACCGATACTTAAATTCGTTCTTCTGATAGGATATCCAAAGCCAGCAGTAATGGCGGATCTTTTCATGGGTTCATTTTTAAATCTAAAAATATCCTGACCATGATAAGCTCCTATTCTATAAGTCATTCGTTTAAGCGTGTTGTTTATTGAATTGACATCTGGAGTTATTGAACCACCCACTTTTACATACCAAGTTCTGTTAGTTGAGTCTGCTTTTGCATCATAAGAATAATTTGACCAATTGGAAGTGGTAAAATCGGCACCAACTTGCCAATAATCTCCATTTTTTAGCATAACGCCTACTCCTAAATTTGAAGGTAAAATTATTTTACTTCTTTGTTCACGTAAGCTATCAAGATTAAAAGAGTAATCCGGAGAGGCAAGTTCCCCTACATAAGAACCCCACTCTTGATCTCTATTAGCACGAATAGATTGCTTGCCTGTGTATGAAAATCCAATTTTTACCGTATAATCTTCGTTAATTGCTTTGTTCATTAAAGCTCCAACTTGCCAAAAAAGGCCTCCCATAGTATAGCGTGCACTATTGAAGCTAGATAATATTTTGAGTGTATCTGTAAATTCAGATTCTGTAGTATTGGTGATATTTCCAAAATTATAACCAGTATTGAAGCCCAATGAAATATCTTTTATTTTGTAAGCTGCTCCAACATATATTTTTTGAAGACCGCCTCCACCATAATAGGTTCTTGTTATTTGTGAAACATTAGACAATGAAATTACGTCTTGCATTTGATATTTAGAACGAGTTTGTGGCAACAATCCAAAACTCATGCCTATTTTTTTAGACAAGGCAAAACCAATATTTACGTAATTGATAGTAGCTGCGCCTGTTCTGTTGGCGCCACTTGTATTTTTGATATTTACAGAACTTCCTTCAACTGAAAATTGATAAGAAGTCATTTTTAAACCAGTGTAAGTAGCGGGATTTGTAGGATTTGCAATTAAACTATTGTCATCGGCAATAGAAACACCTCCCATTCCTCTATTGGAAACATTTTCAGTCTGCTTCATATTCCCTAATCCATATCTCGAATAAGGTGAATTTTCTTGAGCCTGAACATAGGTTGTTGAAAATAAAATAGCACTTACTGCTATTATTTTTTTAGTAATGTTGATCCAATATTGCATATAATCCTTTAAACAAAAAATTTGTATCAGCAAATATCTTGTTTTTCAATCGGCTTTCAAAGAAAGGACTATCTCCTCCCGTTAAAACTGCGTTAATTCTACCATATTGAGATTCAAAACGTGCTATCATTCCATCTATTTCAGCTGCAATTCCATTGATTGCACCGCTTCTTATAGATGTTTCTGTATCGTATCCTAAAACAGACAAATGTCCTTCTCTTTGAATGAGTGGTAATTTATCGGTAAATTGGTGCATCGCTTTTAATCTAAGTTCTACCCCTGGAGAAATTGCACCTCCCCTAAAGGCATTGTTTTTTGCTAAAAAATTATAGGTTATGCAAGTACCAATTGAAATAACAATACTGTCTTCTTTCGGATATAATTTACTCAAAGCTGCCACTAAAGCAAGTCGATCATTTCCTAAAGTTTCTGGAGATCCGTAGGCATTTAAAAAAGGCAATCTAGTTTTAGAATTTAACAACACAAATTTGGTGTTGGCTTCAAGTAACGCATCTATTTCTGGAGAATGTGCAATATTTGAAGATAAAATAGCACGTTGCGGTTTGTGCATTTCTATTATTTTCCCAATTGTAAAAATGGCTTCTTCTTGAGTGAAAATAATTTTATCGGTCATTTTATCTCCTAAAAACAACGCTGCTTTTAAGTTTGTATTTCCAAAATCTAGACAAAGTGAAACCGGTAACATTAATTAATATATTTGGCTAAAATAACAATTTATAATTTAAATTATCATTTTTTTGGGATTAATATTTAAGAATAAGAGGTTAATTTTGTTCATTAATCGACAATTTACGAAAATGGCCATTTAAAAGTATTCTTTCTTTTAAATTTTGAAGTTCAATTGTCGTTTGAATTATTTTTTTCAATTGATTAAGTGCAAATTCTTGTCGTTGCTCTTCTCTTAATAAAGTAAGCAATTCATATTCTTCTTGCAAAGACAAACCAATATGGTGTGCGATATCATACGAACACAATTCTGTATCCATTTTTTTATATTTTTTTTCTATTTCTAGAAGTTCATGAAAAAGGCGCAATTCATTTAAAATAACGTTCATTTTTGAACTGGCTACATCTAGAATGTTGTGAGGGAAATTAACAATGGCTCCTTTGTACAACTTATTTGGAATGTCTTCAACGGTTTCTAGAATTCTAAAAACAGACTCCCCGATTGTTTTAATATCCATTTCGCCATTTTCTTTTTCATTTTCAATGGATAGTATTTTTACGGTAGTTCCCAGTTCAGATATGCCAGATTTTTGTACAGATGGAATTCCAAATGGCTTATTTTCTGCAAAACACTCTTTAATTAGCTGAATGTAACGAGGTTCAAAAATGTGTAGGTTTAAATTTTCACCCGGATATACTACAATGTTTAAAGGGAAAATGGGTATAAATTTCGTCATGTTATATTAAGTTATATATCTAAGTCTAAAAAATCATCTAAATCTCTTCGTTGTAATTTGGTTGGCCGCCCTACTTTACTTAAGCGCTTTCCTGTATAAAAACTGCTTACTAAAGGTTTGTCTTTATTTCGATCCTCATCCGGTGTTAAATCGATGTAGTTTTTTATTGCTACTTCATAACTTACTCGATTCGCAATAATTCCAGTTACCTTTATTCTCAACTTTCCAGCTTCATTCTTTACTTCATACTCTTCATTCAAAATGACTGATTTTGAAGGTTTTATGTTTTCTCCTTTCCATTTTACTTTTCCACTGTCGCAAGCATCTGTAGCAATGCTTCTTGTTTTGTATAAACGAATTGACCATAAATATTTATCTATCCTAACTTTTTCACTCATTTTTATCTAATTTTCTAGTTAATCAATTGGTTTTCAATAATTACATAAGCTATTGCAAGCGAATCGGTATGAGAAATGCTGAGATGAATATTGGTATATTTTTTTTCTTTGAAATCTTCTAAGGCTTTTCCATTCAATTTTAGAAATGGCTTGCCATCTTCATTGTGAATGGTTTCAATTTCTGGCAAACGATGATTTCCAATAAATTTCACACCATATGCTTTTAAATAAGCTTCTTTAACAGCCCACCGAGCAGCAAAATGAATAAAAGGTTTTTTTTGTTTTTCACAGTATGCTATTTCATTTTCTGAAAAAACATGTGCTTTGAAAAAATCACTTCGAGTTATTTTTTCTTCGATGCGACAAACTTCTACGATATCTGTTCCAATACTAGCAATCATAGTTGCAATGTATATATTTTTTTAGAATTCCAGGAGATTCTATTTTAAAAATCAATTATTTTAATAATAGAAATTATTTAAAACAAATAAGATAAGAATATCTTAACATACACATACATTTCCTTGAAATTATATAATTTGAAATTTTAATCCATTTTATTACATTTGAATGATTTAAAAAATTATGAATAAAATATTACTATCCAGTCTTGCATATTTAATCCTTTCGATTTCTGTATTTGCGCAATCTCCTCAAAAAATAAATTACCAAGGAATTGCTCGAGATGTAAAAGGGAATCCACTTTCAAATC